>CBIHOP010000261.1:0-4975 GCA_966211385.1 uncultured Bacteriovorax sp. | reverse complement strand
TGACTGATTTCATCCTCAAGAGTGCCATTGATGTTTTCTACAATCTGAATGAATTTTTGTTTTTCTTCTTCCTGGTTTTCTTTCATGTCTTCATAAAACTTTACGTTGAATTTTTGATAGTAGAAAAGAAAACCAACAGTGAAGGCCATTGGACGATATACTTTTCTAAATCTCTCGTAATGATCAATCATATTCTGAGAGTGAAGATGTTCTATAAGTTCTCTGTTATGAACGGACAAACCATCTACGAGAATTTTTTGCAGTAACTCATCTGGTACTTTAAGTTTTTCCATCCACGGTAAATCATAAGGAAGGACCATGTATTTCCAACCTTTGTGTTGGAAAAATTTCTGGACCAAGAAACGACCATTTTCCATTCGAGTATAGGCTTCTTTTTCCGGGATTCTTTCGAGCATTCCCCGAAGACCCATCATCAACATATCTTCTTGGACGACACGAACGAGTCGCGCGTTTTGAAGCGCTGTTTTGTTCGACGTAAAATAATCCAGGAGGGAAACTGGTGGACCTTTTAAAATGATAAAGAGATCTGCAGCGAAATCGTTGATGTCATTGCGACTCAATTTAGAAGTGAGATCCCATTTCTCTAAATGTTTTGCCAGTTTTTTTAATTTGAGAGCACTGAGCTTGTTAATTTCTGCAGCTAGAGTCGGCCCTTGATTTTCAAGTGCGACTAGTTGTCTGGAGTGGAGGACTTCAATTAATGCAAGTTTTTGCTCAATAGTAACTGGATTGAGTTTGGAGATATCTTTTGAATCACCATAAATTTCTTGCCACCGGAAATACTCTGCTTCATCAAATTTCTCAAAATCCTTATTACTAATGATTTTGTTCCAGATGCTGTTTTTAAATTTATAAACGATTTGATCTTCACGATCTTTTTCGTTTTGAGCGTTCGTAATTGTTTTGACGATTTGCTGACAATCGAGAGATGCGGGTGAGCGGTTGGCATGAGACTTCGGCGTCTGCAGTGATGCAAGACTTACGAGTCCAAGACTGATGCCGCAGAATAGATAGGGCAGGGCCGTTTTTATAAAGACCTCCGGTGTTCTATTATCGGACGAAATGGCTCGGGAATTAAGTGAAATTTTTTAAATTAAGGTGGTCTTAAATAAATAAAATCACGCTCTAAAACTTATATGTAGAGTTTATAGAAAGACTTTCTTTTTTTTAAACGTCGTTCATAATGAAGAAAGTGATTGAAAAGATATGAAGGTCTTTTCAGCGAAATTAAGGAGGATTCCATGAAATCATTGAAAAAAGTTCTAGTTGCGATTTCTCTCATCGCTCTTAGTTCTCAAGCACAAGCATCATTCTTAGTAGAGCCTCATTTGGGTTTTAACCTTAAAGGAAGTGGAGAATCGACTTCTGGCGGGATTAAAGACGAATACGATTATAACGGCACTCAATACGGTTTAAGGCTCGGTGGCCAGTATTTAGGCTTTATGGCCGGACTTGATTATACGGCGTCTAACCCTGAATTCGAAACTAAGACAGGCGGTGTAACTTCAAACGATAAACTCAAAGTTAGTGAAGTAGGTTTATTTGTTGGTTACAACCTACCTATTCTTTTAAGAGCCTGGGGTGCCTACTATTTCAGCTCTAAAGGAGAAGATGATAATTCAGGAGGAGCTTATGCTGCTGGTACTGAATTTAAAGGGAGCACGAAAGAGCTGGGTGTTGGATTCACAGGTCTTCCATTCGTAAGCTTAAACCTCATGTACAGAAACCGTGTATGGGATGAAGTGAGCGGTGGTGGAGTCACTGTTAAATTAAATGGTGATGAAGAAGTATCAACTCACGAATTTGTTGTCGGCGTAAGTTTACCACTTACCTTGTAGTAATGTTATTATCTCCGGAAGGGAGGCTCAGGCCTTCCTTTCGTTTTCCATATGACTCGTGAATAGTTCTATCCCAAGTTTCTTCAACAACAACCGATGCGTAATCAAAAAGCTCTATAAAACTACTTATATCGCCTTTACCACTTAAAAAGGTAACTATCACTTGTTAATAAAAACGACCTTTACCGTTCATAACCCGAATAATCGGCATCTCATTCTTTACTAAAATTTTCGTGTCTTCGGATTGAAATCGCATTAGATCTTCGCCCAATCTTTTTTGCCAGTCAGGATTGACGGTATTTTCCATTGGGAGAGGTTGATCTGGATTAGAAAATTCTGAATCGCGATCACCAAAGAGAACTCTGTTGCCACGATAATTATAAAGTAGATTAGGCACTACACTGTTGGGACTTCGGCCATTGGATTTTTTTTTAGTGATACGTGCTGCGAGCAATTCTTCATCTGTGGATTTATAACTGGCCACTTCACGGCTTGGTTTTTTTACGAACGTTTTCCACTCTTGATCATGTTCAGTGAAAGTATAACGTGCCTTCTCTTGTTTCGTGTAAAGAGTTATTCCGATGGCCACAATGAATGAAAAGAAAAAAAGCCAAAATTTTTTCATATTAGTCTGTTATCGGAATCTGTAAGTGAAAAACTTTAAATGGTTTTGGTCCGTTGTAATCAGAATCTTTATAATCGTTGTTGCTTGCAGAACCATCATGAAAACAATCTTCACAGTTTGTAAAACGAACACGGAAGCGGCAATCAATAACTGTTCCAGGAGGAACGTGTTTTGAAACTTCTAAGAAAACTAAATTTCCATATGACATTTTTGGTGCTTTCACTTTCGGATCTGTACTTGTAAAAGTTTTTGTCCAGTTTGATTTTGGATTTAACTTTGAAAGATAAGCTGAATCTAAATCTCTAACGGCGCGAACAAAACAATCTTTGTCAGACGATTTGTTCAAACAGAAATTTGTATCAAGAGCTAGTTTCGTTCTGAACTCACTTTGAGAAATCCACTTTGTCGCGCTTGATTCATTTGATTGAACAAAACAAATTGGAGCAAAGTCATCTGGAGTCGATGCAGACACTGTATTACAGTTCGCAGCCACTGATCCGCCTTCAGATTCAAGCGGCCACGTATCATTCGACATACCAGCTGAGAACTGACATGGACGACCTTTATTCGGTCCAGGTGTCGTATCAGCGTGATCCCAATCATTGGCAAGAATCTGGACACCAGCAATTGTAGAATTTGAATTGTTGTAAAGGTTAAGGGCGAGGCCTACGAATTCCCCCGGAGAAACTTTAGCATTTCCGTTATTGTAAGGAAGACCATCTTTAATATCATCGGATAAATTTGGAATGATACCAGCTTTACCGAGATCTTCTAAAGCTCCTACAAGTTCCTTTTGATCATCGTAAACGAACGCGAGACTAGCATCTGGTGCAGGATCAAACGTCACTGCATTTTTAGATACGAGTACTGACTTCTTACGATTTGTTGGAGTTACCGGTGTATTTACCTTAGTCGTTCCATTCGTTAAATTTCTGTGCTGGTTGTATGTTTTAAAAAGGAGCAATCCATAATCATCTAAAAGTGATTCCAATTCATCTTGAGGATAGAAGCCGCCATTACAACGGGCGAGCGTTGGATTTCCAAGATTGATGAGAATATTTTTTGCAAATGTTTGTGTGAATGAACGGTAGTTAACTGGATTAACCGTATTAAACCAATGAAGAGCATATGTTGGATTGAGATTTACTTTTCCAGTAATTGAAGCTTTTTTCTCTGCTTCAGTCCCATGAGTATTGATGTCACCTAACTCAGCAAGTGTTTCAGTGACGGCCAACATGACATAATCAGCGGCCTTGCGATGCTCTAATGTACAACGAGTTTTAATGTCTTCAGTAAGGGCCACTAAAAAGTGGGCCATGATCATACCGCCGTTGTGAATTTCTTCATGCGGAGTTGCGGGATCATTTGGGTTGTATGAAAGATAATCTGGATAGGCGAGACGTTGGTCACGATCACTGGAAATTCCAGCAACGTGAAGCGGATCGCTCTCTGTTAATGGTCGAGAAGCTTCTAAGTAACGACCAGCTGCCCATTCTGCAAAATGCGTTCTTCCATTGATGAAATAACTGAAATAATCTGAAAGACCTTCACCCAGAGATGCGGCTTCAGTGTAACCCTTGAAAGAGCCAAGTTGAACACGATAAGGGAAGATTGCTCTTGGATTTCTGAAATTTAATTGAACATCTTGAAAGAAGTGTCCTGCCTCATGATAGATAAGACTATCATCATGGGCCCAACGAAGAACGCCATTTGGTGTGTTTGTAAAACCAAAACACAGCAGTGACTTTGCCGGTTCAAAAGCCGCGTTGTCGACCAGATCACAATTCGCAATCGCCTTTAACACTGTATCGTTCAAATCAATCTGGCCATCTGTCTTAAAAGCGTCTTTGTTTAAACTCGTATTGTATCTAAGCGCCGTTAAATTATAAGCTTCATCGATACCAGCTTTTAAGTGATCGATGAATCGATTGAAAATTAAGTTGAGGTGATAAAAAGTGTTAACCTGAGTGAATTCTTTCGACGTTGGATGATAACCCCATTTTCCGTTTGTCGTTTGCAGTGAAGCAGGAGCGTTTCGTTCATCAAAAATTTCAAAACAGTAAGTTAAGTTGTAACAATTCGCCTGACTTTGAAGAAAAGATTCATCGGTAATTTCAACTGTCGTTAAAAACTTTGTGAAATCATCCGCCGGAGTAATCGCCTTGTTGTTTGACTGAACAACAGGGTTTTGAAGCATAACCCGGCCTTCTCCTGGATTGAGAGTAGACGTATCCACGAGACCAGATTTACCTCTTCCGCGCAGTGAACTTTTTGAAGCAGATGGCATACATGAAACGGCAAGCGACACTACGATGAGTGCCGATGCTGTAAGCCTGAATGTTGCCAACGTTTTATTCATCTATTTTGATTTTCCTAATATCGCCTGATCATGTTGCATTAAGAAATCAGTGCTATTAAACATTTTCGGCATATTGTTGTTTGTTGCTTGGGCCGTACATGGGATGCTTGAAGCCTGCTCGCCGATACGGTT
>CBIHOP010000260.1:0-4981 GCA_966211385.1 uncultured Bacteriovorax sp. | reverse complement strand
TAAACTACCGGCGAGTCCTGCTCGTTCACAAGCTGTTGTAACAGGAGCTGCTGAAGGTAAAGTTGCTGTTGGTTTAGGCGGAACTCACAAAACTTCTCTAAGAATTGTTTCTCCATTAACTTCAAAAGATGGAGTTGAAGGCCGTCACTACGATCGTCTTCAAAATGGAATCTTAAAAGAAGCAGATCAAAAAGCTGTTCGTGTTGCTTTCCCAATCTCACTTGCGAACATGTCACTTGAATCAATCCTTCTTAAAGGACAAAAGAACAAACTTAAACTTTCTGTGACTAACAATTCAAAACGTGCATACAAAGGCGAATTGAAGATCAAGCTTGTGACAAATTCACAAACAGGTATCATCACTCGCGATTTCGCAAATCTTGCTGAACTTTCTGGTACAGCTGCTCTTTCTGATGCTGAAGTTTTAGTCTCTACTGAGGCAGACGTTTACCGTGATCTTTCAATCTCAGCTTCAATTGAACAAAATGGAGTTGTGATTGGTCAAATGGAAAGAGATTTCCAGGCAATGGCCCGTGCTCAATTCTTTGATAAAGGTAACAAAGTTCCAGTTATTGTTGCTAATTCACAAACTCACTTGCCAGCTTTCTTAGATGCTCTTGCTGATCTTGGTGGAACAGATAAAGTTTCTGTTCTTGATATGAGCTTAGATTCTCTCAATGCTTCAACACTTGCTAATGGTCTTTCTTCTAAGGTTCTTCTGGTCGTTGATGATTCAGCGGGATCAACAATTAAAGCGCTTAACGCTTTCATTGGAAAATCGAAGTCTTCAACTTTCTTGTTGATTGATCAAAATGCAACTGGATTAAAAAATGCTCAAGCACTTTCTTCTCTGAAAGATGCGACTAAACTTTCACTAGATAAGAGAACTGTTCTTTTTACGAATCCACACAGAGCAACTGGTGTTGTGAAATCATCTGTACTTTTACAATCTAGTCTTGATTCATTCACTAACGATCTTGAGCTTGCTGGTCAACTGGCCTTAACTGCTCCTGAAATGTTGGAAGAAATTAAGGCGAAAGTGAGCCCAGCTACTTTCGGAACTCCGAATCAGATTATCAAGATCTACTCTCTTAAAGCACTCGCTGAAGTTTTAAACATCAACGTTGCTTACGACGAATCTGGTGGTATCTTTAACCGTGACCGTAAATGGCCGGACATGATTGAAAGGGATTCAACTCTATTCATCCATGCTCTAAAAAATGCTTCTAAAGGTGATGTTGTTGTATCAAAGCTTCCGTTCGTTCTTTCTGCGGTAGCGATGAAAGATACACTTTCAAACGCAATGATGTGGTCTGATACAGTATCTCGTGGAATGAAACTGAAAATCAGAAGTACGACGAATGATGTTTTGGATGATATGGAAGATGACTACAAAAAAAGCTTTAAAAATAATTTCAAAGAGCTTTATAATAAGTCGGGTGAACTTGCACAATTACACCGTCCATTCTTTATCGAGCCACCACCGTCAAATGGTAACATGTAAACGTCTATCGTTTTCTATAGTGAGACCGGTCTTAGGACCGGTCTTTTTCTTTTTAGCTTGTCTCTTTTCTCTTTCAACAGAGGCCAATATCAAAATCGCTATTCTTGATACGGGTTTTTGTCCGGAAGAAATCAAAGTCCCGTCATCAATCGAGATCAAACCACCTACCGATGGTTTGGGAAAGGTTGTTCTTCGTTGTGCAGATTATACGATTCAACAAAAGAAATCATCGAGGCGCTTTCATGGGCAATGGGTTTTAGAGCAGTTTTTAGCATCCTATCAAGGCAAGGCATCACTCACCATTCATCCATTTATTGTTTTTAATGAAAGAGGCGAGCAGACACCGGAAGCGTGGTTAAAAACGATCGCCGAAATTAAAAAACAGGATCATGATATTGTTATTGTGGCCGCGGGACTTCCAACTCCGACTGCCCTCACTAAAAGTCTGCCTGGCGTATGGTTAGTGGCCAGTGGTCGAGCGGAAGGGAAGATGACTAAGGACATATCACTCTTTCCGCAGATGCTTGCACCTCGTGAAAACCTCATTCTCATTGGTTCTTACATGGAAGGACGCGCTGGTCAGTCAGATCTCTTTGATCAGAATCTTCTCTATGTCGATAAAATTGATTTTTTTAAGCCTGCAGGTAGTGGTCACTTCCAAGGAACTTCCTATGCCGTTGCGAGGGCCGCAGGCGAAGCGCTAACTAAATGCACACCTAAAAAGCTAAAAGCTTGTCTCAATTCTCGTTCGGTTAAAAAGCGTGACTCTCTCCTTAAAAAAGATTTTCTTACGTTTTAAATTTCATTCATGTTAAAGTCTTTGCATGAGAGAATCAGTATCGGCCGTTTTTGTTACTCAAGAAGAAGTTTATTTTATTAAACGTCAGAATTATCTGGCCGTTTTTCCAGGATATCATGCAACTCCAGGCGGGAAAGTCGATCAAACAGATCCGACGACACCACTTACTCATGAAGTCTGGCCCAAACATATCAATCCGCAAATTCTGCATGCTCTCATTCGGGAAGTGAAAGAGGAATTGAATTATGATCTGATGGAAGCCATTGAGCGCGGTGAAGTCGAAAGTATTCATGATATCGGGCTGGCCATCACTCCTGAATTTAATCCTTATCGATTTAAAAATTACTATTTCAAAATCAAACTTAAAGAAAAAAAGATCTTTGCTTTTGATTCTGCGGAAGTTGAATATGCTGAATGGTCCCTGCCTGAAGCCTTATTAGAACGTTATCAAAAAGGGGAGATGCTCGCCGTACCTCCTGCGATCATGTTGCTTAAAAGTTTTATCGACGATCGCGAACTTTCTAAACCGATCAATATGACGTTACCGCATGATCCTCTAACAGAAGTTCCGATGATTGAATCAATTTGCGGCGTTCGACAATTTCTTCCGCTTTCAAATACATTTCCACCTGCTAGTCGAACAAACTCGTTCATCATTGGTGATGACGGCGAAATTAAATATCTTATTGATCCGTCTCCTGCCAATGAAGTTGAATTGCAAAAGTTCATCAAATCTATATCAAAAATTGGATTTGATAGAATTTTTATCACTCATCATCACCCAGACCATTATGAATTTTCTCGCGACATCGCCAAGCAATTCAATGCTCCTATGGAGATGAGTGAATACACTTATAAAAAAATTGGTGCAGATTACTTCAAAGGTATTAATGTCACATTCAGAAAAGAAGGCGAGATCCTGACGAAAAGTTTAGGGCAGGATGTTCTCATTTACGAAGTACCAGGACATGATGAAGGTCAACTTGCTCTTGCGCCAAAATCACTTAATTGGTTTTTTGCCGGTGATCTTATTCAAACGATTGGCACAGTCGTTATTGGTGACGAAGAAGGTGATATGAAAAAATACTTCGCCTCTTTAGAAAGAATTATTAAATTAAATCCTAAAACAATTATTCCGAGTCACGGAATCATCATAGGTGGAACAAATAAACTCACTGAGACACTTCAACATCGTAAAAAGCGTGAAGAGCAAATTATTGAACTCATGCGTGCTGGAAAGAATGATGATGAAATTCTTGGAGTCGTTTACGAAGGGCTTAAGCCTGAACTTAAACCCTACGCTTTAAAAACGATCTATGCTCATAAGAAAAAAATTATGGACGATAATCTTTTATAATTTTATCGACGATTTCTGGATTGAGCAGAGTTGATGTATCACCGATATTGGCAATATCATTCTCCACAATTTTTCTCAAAATTCTACGCATGATTTTTCCCGAACGCGTTTTCGGTAATCCTTCGACAACTTGGATTCGATCTGGCTTTGCAATAGGCCCAATAATTTTCTGAACGACTTCCTTAATTTCTTTCTCAAGTTGTTCAATATTTTTGATATCACAAGAAGTTATAACGAAGGCCATGAGTCCTTGTCCTTTAACAGGATGAGGAAAACCTACAACGGCACTCTCAATAACTTCCGGGTGCTCATCAATGGCCTCTTCGACTTCCGCCGTTCCAATTCTATGTCCTGAAACATTGATGACATCATCCACTCGGCCAGTGATGCGGAAATATCCATCATCATCACGGCGAGCGCCGTCTCCAGTGAAATAATATCCAGGGAATGTTGAAAAATATGTTTGTTTAAATCTGTCATGATCTCCATAAATCGTGCGAGCAAGAGATGGCCATGGAGTTTTTAGACAGAGATTTCCTTCTGCCACTAAATCCGAAATTTCTTCTCCTTTGTCATTGAGAAGTACAGGTTGAACACCTTCAAGAGGAAGAGTTGCATATCCTGGTTTTGTTTTTGTAAGGCCTGCCTTAGGTGAAATTAAAATCCCACCTGTCTCTGTCTGCCACCAGGTATCTACTATCGGGCATCGCTCTTTTCCAACATGTTTGTTATACCACTGCCAAGCTTCTTCGTTGATTGGTTCGCCAACGGATCCTAAAACTTTAAGTGATTTCATTTTGAATCTATCAGGAATATCATGCCCAAATTTTTCAAGCGAACGAATGGCCGTTGGAGCTGTATAGAGATGAGTGATATTGTGTTTTTCAACGACTTCCCAGAAACGAGCTGGAGTTGGATATGTTGGAATGCCCTCAAACATTACTGTTGTGGCACCATTAAGAAGTGGACCATACATAAGATAACTGTGGCCAGTGATCCAACCAATATCGGCCGTACACCAAAAAATATCATTTTCTTTATATTGAAAAACATCTTTAAAACTTTTTCCTACGTGAACCATGTAACCGGCCGTCGTATGCAGAAGCCCTTTTGGTTTACCTGTTGATCCGGATGTATACAGAATAAAGAGTGGATCTTCAGCAGCGACTGCGACACTTGGACAATAAAGTTCAGCATCTTTAATCAATGTATCGTAGTAATAGTCACGACCAGCTTTCATTTCTAATTTTTCATGCGTGCGTTTCACAACGAGGACCGTTTCAACAGTATTAAGATCAGCTATCGCTTCATCCACCATGCT
>CBIHOP010000259.1:0-4988 GCA_966211385.1 uncultured Bacteriovorax sp. | reverse complement strand
GCACTTCGTGATCTCGCACAACTCGATCAATGGGAATCAAATTCAAAACACATTAAAAAATTTAATGAAATGGATGCGAAGATTTCTAAAAAAATCGCCTCTAAAAAAATTGTCGAGCCTGCAGATCAGGCCCGTTATACTGATCTTTATTATGGTTGTCGTGCGCTTCGCCCGAATGAAGTGAATAAAAATGCGGCCAAAGATTTTAAACGATTTAATCTTTCGCTAAACCTCGGAACTCTGGCAGCGAGCTATGCATTTTACAATATGGATAAAGACTTCGATGCTGAATGGTTTACAAAACTAGGTTACGAAGTAGGGATCACGGTACTCTTTTCTTATGTTGGTGGAAATATCCAGACTAAAGCTACTGATACACAAATTGTGAAATCACTTAAGAGTTATTTTATCGGACGAATAATGGGAACAACAGACATCCTCATTTACGATCCATTGTTTAACGATGAAGACACTCGCGGAGAAAAAGCGTTCGTTGATTTGAAAAAGCTCGAAGAAAACAATCCAGAGTTTAAGAAACGCATTCAAGAATTAAAAAAGAGTTATGAAGAGCGTGGATTGTATCGTCGCTATAAAGACGAACTGATCTCGAAACTTAAACAACTACCGCACGTAGGTCTTGGATTAAAAGGAGATTCACGTGATGAGAACGGAATCGATTGGAACAATTTAACGAAAGCTGATCTTGATAAACCTGAAGTGCAGGACATTCTTATTGCTGCCGCAATGGCCGAAGTTTACCAGCAACGTAAAGGTGAATGGATTGAATCATCAAACTCCGGTGTAGATCGTTATGTTTTCAATTCTGTTTTTTACGGAGTGCAAATCCCAAAGAGCATCGTGCAAAATTTTATTACTTATCAAATTCTTTGCATGGGGCAAGACAATCCTAAGCTCTCATTCACAAAGGCCGTTCTCTTCAATGTCTCTGCTAATTTCGTCGTTAACCAAGTGCTTTATGGCTACCGCGAAAAAGCAATCAATCAATAGTTTTTTTCACATTCTTCACGCAGTCAGATAGCTCTTACGCTAAAGAGAAAAACTAAAATCTTCATTGACCACCAACAACGATCTCACTAATGTGTGCACGCTTTGAATTTTCTGAGGTTCAAAGTTTTATTCCTAAATTGCTCTTTTGATTTTTCCTTCGTCATTTAAAATTTTGAGGTCAAGATGAGTATTCTAGTCACGGGTGGCGCTGGTTACATTGGTTCTCATGTCGTAAGCATGTTGGGTGAAGAAAAGAAAGATATTATCATTCTCGATAATCTCTCAACCGGAAAAAAAGAAAATATTCTTTGTGGCAAACTCATTCTTGGTGATGTTGGTGACGAACAACTATTAGATGAAGTTTTTTCCATGAATAACATTGAAGCTGTTATTCACTTTGCAGGAAGTATCGTTGTTCCGGAGAGTGTTCGAGATCCAATCGCGTACTACAATAACAATACTCTTAATTCATACAAGCTTATCAAAGCATGTCTCAAACATAATGTGAGTAAATTTATTTTTTCTTCAACGGCAGCAGTATATGGAATGCCTCATGATGGTATTGCTTCTGAAGAGACATTAACTATTCCTATTAATCCTTATGGACGATCAAAGCTCATGACGGAATGGATGCTCCAGGATGTAGCTCACGCTCACGATTTTTCTTATGTAGCGCTTCGATATTTCAACGTAGCGGGAGCAAGTCGCTCTGGAAAAATTGGACAATCAACTCCAAAGGCCACTCACTTGTTAAAGGCAGCTTCAGAGCTTGCAACCCATAAACGCGAAGAGATGTCTGTTTTTGGAACTGATTATCCGACTAAAGATGGCACTTGTATTCGCGATTATATTCATGTGGATGATCTGGCCCGCGCACATTTAGATGCTCTTCGCTATCTGGAGACTAATAAAAAATCACAAGTCTTGAACTGTGGTTACGGTCGAGGTTTTACAGTGCTCGAAGTTTTGGATGCTGTGGAGAGAATTACCTCTCAAAAATTAAACATCAAAAAAGATGGAAGAAGAGAAGGTGATGCGGTCATGCTCATTTCAAATGCACAAAAAATTAAGCAAGTTTTAGAATGGGAGCCTCGTTTTGATGATCTCACTTATATCGTCAAATCTGCCATTGAATGGGAGAAAAAACTTCCCAAGTCTCAAGGAGAAGTTTCATGATCCACAGTAAAAGAAGATCGGTTTCTGTTTGGGATGTTGATCCGGCATCAACAATGCTGCAGAAAATTCACTACAAGCACGTCACTAAAAAATTAAAATCCTTTTCAGTTGTCAGCGAACATAGACATGAAGGCAAAACAACTGTCGCCGTTCTATTGGCACGTGGACTAAGTGAAGTCTATGGCATGAAGGTTCTTTTAATGGATTTAAATCCAGAAGGAGACACACTCCTTAATCAGCATTTAAAAGAATCTAAATCAGAAAATGGAATAATTGATAACCATCATTTTCCCTTTGATATCTTTCGCATGAAAAACCTTAAAATCGATTGGGCCAGAAATATTTTTGACGGTCTCTATTTTAATCGCATGATCAGTTATTTTACTGAAGAGTATGACATGGTCATTGTAGATTCTATGAGCCATGTCGGTGTGGCCGATACTTTTCTGAAAATAAACACTGACACCAGTTTAGTGGTCAGCACAGAACGATCACTTAAATCACCAAGAAATAAACTCACTCAAGAACTATTGTTAAATAAGAAACAAGTTCTCGGCGTCATTTACAACAAATAGAGAAAGACTATGAAAGAAAAAATCTATGTTCGAGAATTTTTTGAGTTGCTTGTTCGTTATCGAAAGCAACTTTTTATCATTATGGCCATTTCTTGTTTGTCATTGGTCTCGTTGAGTTTCATTCTGCCGAAAACTTATCGTTCAGAGTTTGAGCTAACGATTTATTCGAAATATTTTAAAAATGCATTCATCAGCGAAGTCATACCTGGAATGGGGTCTATGGCCGAAATGACTTCAACAGTTGATTCAATGGTTAAAGAAGTCATGAATGATGAGTTCATTGATGAAATTGGACGGGAATATCATATTTACCCGACATCAATGACTCCTCGTGAATTAGCAAAGGCCCGTGAAGATTTACGTGAACGGTTTGAAATGTTCTCGTCTAGCGGACAATCCTACAAAATGTCATTCACACACAGTGATCCGCAAATTGCTTATGAAGTGACTAAGAAAGTGATGAATACTGTTCGCAATTATTTTATTGAAACTCGTCTGGATATTATTGAATCGGCTAAACGTACAATTCTGAAAAAACTTGAATCAATGAATGTAACCAAGCATGTGAAGGATAATGATACTTATTCTACTGCGCTTGCTGCAAAAAATCCTGATGTTTTAAATTCTGAAATTCAAAAAATTAATCAGGACCTAAGCGCGCTTAAAATGCAATTTAATAGCTCCCATCCACGAATTATTAAACTGGAGCAGAGAAAATCTACGATTGAAAATTGGTTACGTGAAATTAATCACAACGGAACGCCAACAAAAGATTTTACGGACGCACCATTATTAATGGCCAGTGATAATGAAATTTCTGAGAACATTGCCTCGAAGCTTTATGCCAAATTCAACGATATTAATATCGCTTTGGATATCGAACGAAAGAGTTTGCCGAGTTATATCGGAGTCATTCAAGCGCCGCAAGTTCCAACGTCTCCGCTTTTTCCTAAGAAGCGACTGTTCGCGAGTTTAGGTTTTATGATGGGACTTCTTTTCTGCTTTATGTATGTTTTCTATTGCGAAATCATGTCGCTTTCTCCAAATGAGACGGCACGAGCGATGGCGATGGAGCTTGAAGGCGAATACTTCGGCATTCTACCCCACATAGATGAAAAGGAGTTGATGTCTGAAAGAGAACTGGTTTTCCGAAATGAAAAGATTGATGAGATTACTGATCAAAGTGAATATATTTTAACGTTGAACTCATAGGTTAATTTGATGGATGCAAGTCATGATTTTTTACTTGTCTTACATCAATTTATCCTCGGATTTATCGCACTCTTTTTTATCTACTTCGCCTGGAGAGATCAGGCTGCGGGCACATACGATAGGCTTTATAGAGTTTCAGGTAAAACAATATTTGCTGCCTTTATAGGAGTCTTCATAGCGCTGTTCTCACTTTTTTTAAAAGAGTGGGGACCAGAGATGATGTTCTTTTCATTTTTCCTTTCTGTGCTCATTACGCTCGGACTATTTGATCCCAAGTTTGCGGTATCTCTTTTTATTTTTCTTCTTATCTCCAGACCGTGGGAATTTTTTAAGACTCCGCTCATGATGTCGATGCCCAGAGATCTTTTCGTATTAACCATGATCAGTTTTCTGGCGCAAAAAATAATCCGGAAGCAGTATTACTTCCGCTGGAATTTTGCCTGCACGTTAATCTTCTTTTATGCCGCCTGGACATTTTTCTCTATTATTCCCTCCCATAATGCCACTCACGCTTTCTATCAATTCGATGAAGTTTTTATTAAAGGAATAATTGTCTTTATTCTAATTGTGAATGTCGTAGATAAAAAAGAATACATAATGCCTATTCAAATAGCTCTTGTTTTTGCGATTTCGGAAAAATCAATTCTTTCATTTTATAAATCACAAATTTTAAGAATTGTTGCAGACGGGGAACGACTGACGAGTGTCGGAATTTTAGAAAATTCAAACGACATTGCGGCGATTATGATTCTCGCGATTCCATTTACCCTTCGTTTTTTCAAAGACATTAAACCTCTTTTTGTAAAGGTGGGATTAAGTCTGGCCGTATTTGGATTTTATAGTTTTCTCGTCTGGGAATCAAAATCTAGAGGGGCGGTATTGGCAATTGGAGCACTCGTCATTGCCTGGTTGTGGTTGAAAGCAAAAAATAAAAAACTAGCGTCAGTGATTGTTGTCAGCGGTTTAGTCCTTTCTATTTTTGCTATCACAAGCATAAAACGAAATGCAGAAGATATT
>CBIHOP010000258.1:0-4998 GCA_966211385.1 uncultured Bacteriovorax sp. | reverse complement strand
TCCAAAAGATGTCATCAAGTATCAAAAGCTTTTACGCCTTCCTTCATTTGTCATCGCCCGCAAGCAAGAAAAGTTCTGGAAAATCACAGAAAAGATTTTTGCCGAAGAGCTGTCTTAGTCTCTCCTCCATTTTTTAACGTTAATATGCTTGTATGAAAAATAAAGTCGAAGAACTTTTTGCATCACTATCTTTAGAGGACCGAGATCGGATCGTACGCATGTGCTGGGAAGACCGCACTCCTTTTGAGGCCATCGAAGAACAGTTCGGTCTTACGCCTAATGAAGCCGTAAAATTCATGCGAAAGGCACTGCCACTTAAAGATTATGATCGTTGGAGAAAACGGGCAAACAATCAAGGCCATCTTAAACATTTAAAAAAACGTCCAAAAGAAATTAATCGTTTTAAATGCACACGACAAAATATGGATGGTTCAACGAAGGGATACAAATAAATTAGTGCATGATGGTTGTCATCACATCACCTAATTTTTTAAAGGTAATCGGCTTAGGCATGAGGTGAGTTTCCTTCATCAATTCTGGTGCGATATCAAACGTACCCATCTCGCCTGAGATCATCACAACTGGCGTATCTTTGTTAAGGCCACCACCGCGAAGGACTGTGAGAAGATCCACTCCATTCATTTTCGGCATTTTATAATCGAGAAGAATTAAATCGAATTTTTCCCCGAGACATTTCATTAAAGCTTCGACACCATCCTGGCTAAAAGTGAGTTTTTCTTTGTTCATCAGATTGAGAAAGTCTTTATACATTTCTCTGATTTTTTCTTCGTCATCTACAATTAAAATCTTCATTCATAGAGTATAACCCCCAATTATCTTCCCAATGTAAAAGCCTGGACTTGGCCAGGCTTCTCTCTGAATAAAGTCAATTTAGTGCCACAAAAACGGGCCATACCTACATGTAGGTTTTCGACATATCGTCTGCTCTTTTATAGGCAGGTCGATTGATACAGCGATCAACGTATTTTTGTAACGTCGGCGTAGGCGTTAACATTTTTGTGAAAAAATACCAATTGAGATTAGCACTTAGATATAAATCAGCGGCCGTGAATTGTTCTCCGATCAGATAGTTTTCTTTTACCGCACTTTCAAGCGTACTCATCGTCAGATCAAAAGATCCATATCCTAATGAGGCCGCCGGAATTTCTTTTGTTCGGGGAATGACGTGATCAAACACGGCTTGTTCGACGCAATTAATTGTGAAGAACATCCATCGGTAATAACTTCCGCGACGAGGATCATCAATCGCAGGCGCCAATTTGTTTTCAGGGAAAGCATCCGCAAGGTACAAACAGATCGCCGCTCCTTCAGTCACTACAACACCTTTATGGACGATTGTAGGAACTTTCCCCATCGGATTGAGCTTCAAGTACTCGGGAGTTTTTGCAGTCCCGTCTTTCCAGTCAACGATTTTAATTTCATAAGGTGCACCACTTTCTTCCAGCATCCAATGTGAAAGACGCGCGCGTGACATAGGATTGTAGTAGAACGTTACTTTGTCAGTCATAGTTTTTTCCTTTGCAACATTTGTAATAAGTCTAAGTTCAAGCGTTGTCTAATTGCAACTCCCAGTGCGCAGACGTAAGTTGAAGCCAAAGGAGGTACCATGAAAAAACTAATTTTAAGTCTATTGACTCTACTTCTCGTCCAACCGGCCTTTGCTAACACGCCATTACCAACTGCTTCTAACGTCGACATCGCTCGCTATGTTGGTAAGTGGTATGCGGTTGAATCATTGCCGCAATTTTTTACCCGCAAATGTGTCGCTCAAACGGCAGAGTATGGAATCCTCAGCGCTCAATCGATCAGTGTTCTTAATACATGTATTAAAAAAGATGGTGGAACAACGGACATAGAAGGAAAAGCTGTCGTTAAAGATTCTCAAACCAATGCTCGTTTAGAAGTTACATTCAATTCATTCTGGACAAGACTTTTCCGCGTGAAAGGTGAATACGTCATTATTAAATTGAGTGACGACTACGATACAGTCATGGTTGGTTCAAGTGACAGAAAATCTCTTTGGATCATGTCACGCCATCCATCAATTGAAGAAAATGTTTTGAAAGAATATAAAGCTTATGCAAAAAAATTGAATTTTGATGTTTCGAAGTTAGTGACGTCGCAGTTTTAATTTTGGAGGTGCACTGTGAAAACAGTGCCCTCTTTCGGACAACTCTTCACACTGACTTTACCACCGTTGGCTTCAGTCAAACCTTTTACTAAAGTTAAACCTAACCCCCATCCACGGGCCGTTGCTTGAGTGCTTTGAATACGTCTGAATGGCTCAAAAAGTTTTGATTGATCTTCGGGGGAAATGGGATTTCCTTCGTTATGAACACTCACAGAAACAATTTTATTTTCTTTATGTAGTGTGATGGTCACTGGTGTTCTCACATCACCATACTTAATGGCATTCGTGCATAGATTTTCAATAATTCTTTTAAGAGACTCAGCATGCCAGATGCCATTAATGACATGTTCGTTGGTGATGAAATTGAATCTGTTGCCATAGACTGTTTCAAGATCAACTAATGTTTCTTGGATTAGTGAATTCAATCCAACTTCACTCTTTTCAAGTTCAAGATCTACTCCCGCCTTTATTCTATTGGCATCGAGAAGATTTTCGATCATCTGATTAGCACGATTTAAACTATCGACAATTCTTCCTGCTAATACAGTTTGTTTCTCGGGACTGATATTAAAGCGACCAATCATTTGGGCACTTGTTTTTGCGGCTGTGAGAGGAATACGTAAATCGTGTGTTAATGTATTAACAAAACTTTCTCTAAGTTCTTTTTCCAACTCCATTTCATTAATGGCGTTTTCGATTTGAATTCTTGTTTGTGTTTTAGGAGTAACGTCATGAACAATGGCAAATATGCCGATGATTTTTCCTTCGTTGTCTCTGAATGGATAGTAACCAAAATCAAGCCATAAATCCTGAAAGAAAACTTCTTTTCCAATATAAGGAACGCCTTTTTGATAAACATCATTAAGAATTTCCACAAAGGGATAAACTTTTTCAGGCGAAAACGAATCGATGACTTTTTTTCCCACAGCGACGCCTTTAAAAAGTTTGGCGTATGGTGGATTGACCATAGTGAAAACGTGATCCGGTCCTTCGAGAATAACCATGGGAAGTGGTGACTGCATGTAAAACTCATGCAGGATTTTTCGATGTGTTTCTGCTTCAGCATAAGCTTCTTCAAGTTTCTGCTGGTGTAAGACTGTGTTAGTTGTCTCGGCAAAGGTAACTAAGATCCCTGCAGGATTTCCGTCGTTGTCGGGCACAGGGCTATAAGAGAAATTAAAATATACATCTTCCGGATAACCGTATCGTTCAATGGTAAGTTTGAATCCATCGAAACCAATGGCCTCGCCTTTCCAAACTTGGTCCCACATCGGGCCGATCGTGGGCCAAATTTCATCCCACGTCTGAGGAGCTGTCGACCCCATCGCTTTGGGATGTTTGTCTCCCAATATAGGACGATAAGCATCGTTATAAAACTGAGTGTATTCTGGTCCCCAGGCAATGTACATTGGAAGTTTGCAGTCGAGCATAAGACGAAGCGCTGTTCGTAAACTACTCGGCCACGATTCAATTGATCCGACAGCTGTCTTTGACCAATCAATTGAACGGATAAGTGATCCTGCCTCTCCGCCGCCGGAGAGGAAGGATAAATTCGATTGATCAATCATTATTAGAGTGTGAGGCTTATCCTGGGTTCCGTCAATCCATTAAAAATTTCGAATGCCCCATTCCTTCATCATTTTCTTTTCCGCTGCTGTTAATTCTGGTTTTTGTCCTTGAGAGCCCAAGTATTCGCCAGTGCTCATATCAATTGTATGATTAATCCAGCCTGTTGGCTCTCTTCCAACAAAACGACGAAGAACAACTTTTCCCGGAACGATAATGTGCGATCTGTGGTAAGTGACAGCGAAAATATCACCATCACTTCTTTCCATAAAAAAACGAACCACTTCATTATCGTTAGCATCTGGTGAAGTTAACCACAACAAAGTCATGTCTTCATAATTGCGATAAAGCATGTAGCCGCCGATGTCACCATGTGGTTCAAGAACATCTACTTGCGAACGAAACGTATTCCACTCCTTTAAAATGGTTTTAGCGATGGTTTCACTGCCGAAAGACTGACCTGCAAAAACTAGACATAGAACTAATAAAAACTTTTTCATACGGTCTCCAATTTATTTTCAATGCGTGTATCAGGAATAAGCCAAATGAAAGCGACGGTTGCATAAAGAATATAGGACACAACCGGCAACCAAAAAGCAATGGCGACTGCAGCGATATACAGCCCCATAGAGAAAATACCTTTTTTATCAGTTCCAATAGCATTGGCCAGTGTTGATTTCGGACCGTGATGAGCAATTAGTGTTTTAGTGAGAACAGTGTAGGCCAGTGCACACATGAGCAGATTAATTCCATAAAGAAGAACGGGGCCACTGGCCATATTGTGTTCTCCCATCCATCCCGTTGTAAAAGGAACCAGCGAAAGCCAAAAGAGTAAATGGGTGTTGGCCCAGAGAACTTTACCATTCACTTTTTGTACGGCCTGAAACATGTGATGATGATTATTCCAGTAAATTCCAACGTAGATGAAACTTAAAATGTAACCAATGAAGACTGGAAGAAGTGAGAGTAAATCGTTAAGTAAATCTCCATGCGGAACTTTAAGTTCCAAAACCATGATAGTGATAATGATGGCAATGACACCATCACTGAAAGCTTCAACTCTTTGCTTGTGCATTTTTTATCCTTTGAAGTGACTCTTTAGTCTAGCATCTTCTTTACTAAAATTTAAATGCACTTTAGTCTAAAAGAAGTGAATTTAAATTTAGGAGAGAGACATGCAGAAAGTATTTTTAGCAGCAAGAGTATTATTGGGACTCATGTTTACGATTTTTGGTTTGAATGGTCTGATGATGGTATTTACAGGAAATGGTTTTATTCCC
>CBIHOP010000257.1:0-5017 GCA_966211385.1 uncultured Bacteriovorax sp. | reverse complement strand
TACGTCCATGGTTAGAGAGTAATTTTTCAATCTATTTACCGATTGAAGGACTCTCGAAAACGGAATGGATGTATTTAGGAATTATCTTCGTCATCGGAACTCTAGCAGGCCTCATCCCAGCGATTAAGGCCTACATGAATTCGTTACAAGATGGATTAACTATTAAACTTTAGAAATCGCGTTTTTTTACGAGAAGTGATCCGAAATAAACAATGGCGCCGCTGATGACTACCAGGTGGATAATCTCCCACGAAAGATTCATCGGCTGCCATTTATCCATATTTCCAGACAAAAGACTGGCCGAAAGACCATCCAAAAATTTGAATCGTGGGAATAGAAAATAAAGCGCTAATCCCAATCCTTTAAAGACATTAAATCCTTGAAGCCATTCATTCGTCGGAATAACTGAAAATGTATTGTAGGCCCAACCGCTGGTTACAGTTAAAAGAATCAATGAAATAAAAGCTGCCAGTTTATTCATCATCATCGAAAACAGAATAGCAATGAAAATGACCAGTAAAATATAAAGGGCCATAACAACAAAACTTCCGAAGTGGCCAATCGTGTAGATATTTGTTTTGAACGAAATACTATAAAGAATTGTCGTTAAAATATAAGCGTAGAAGTAATAGCCAAAAACCAAAATCCAGGTTCCGATCACTCGAATGAAAAAATACTCCATACGACTAATGGGAAAAGAGAGATATTGATAAATAATATTATTTTCAAAATCTGAACGGATCGTGCTGATTCCAAAAACGATCGCGATAATAAAAATAAGCCAATTAAGAATTGAAAAAGAAAGTGAAAGTAAATTTACTCCAACGATAGCGAGACTTGAATCTTGCCCCATTTGCGAGCTGAGTAGACTCGTCATTGTATGAGAAAGAAGAATCGCAAGTGTAGTCACGATAAAAATCGCAATTAACGTTTTACTGCGCAACTCTTTGTTAATGGTATCTTTAATGAGGGCCATATATTGAGTTTTCATTAAACGTGACCTCCATCTGCACTAATCGTATTGTAGAAAAAATCTTCCAGGCGAGTTCCTTTTGAAAGAACGGAATCGACTGTTCCATGAGCGAGCAATTTTCCTTTATTTAAAATGGCGTACTCATCGCAAAGTTGCTCCATTTCTAAAAGAACGTGCGAGTTGATAAAAAGTGTCTTTCCCGCATTTCTTAATTTCTTGATAATCTCTCTTAAATCTCTCATCCCGAGAGGATCTAAACCTGATAATGGTTCATCCAGGATGATCAGATCATTCTGACCAATGAGAATACTTCCCAAACCTACTCTCTGCATTTGTCCTTTTGACATCTTTGAAAGCTTGCGATTTTCAAGTTCTCTGATCTGCATTTCATCAAGAGCATATTCAACTTGCGTTTTGAGTTCAGATCCAGAAAGACCTTTCATTTGTCCAAAAAATTCTAAAACTCCTCGGGCCGTGTAATACGGAAAGAAAGTAAATTTTTCCGGAATAAAAGCAACACCCAAACGAGATTCTTTTGTAGTTGAAGAATGACCATTGATACTAATTGTCCCGCGGTCACAATGCATGATATCCAGAATAAGTTTAACGAGCGTTGTCTTTCCTGCACCATTTGGACCCAATAGTGAGAAAATTGTTCCCTGATTAATAGTTAAATTAATATCTCTTAACGAAAAAGTGTCCCCATATGACTTTTCGACATTTTCTAGACGGATTAATTCCATTGATGAATTCCTTTGTCTCTTCTTGTGACTTTTTTTAAAATGGCTACAATCTATCTTAATAGAGACCCCTAAAATGACAAAGAGAAATTAGTATGGCGAATATTCAAAACCACATCGTTAAAACGGCAACTGGGCAGGAAAAATCTCTGCAAGATTATAAAGGCAAAGTTCTGCTGATTGTGAACGTCGCTTCTCATTGTCGATACACAAATCAATACACAGAACTCGAAGAGCTCTATCAAAAATATAAAGATCGTGGTTTTGAAGTTCTCGCTTTTCCTTGCAATCAATTTGGCGGTCAAGAGCCGGGCGATGAAAAAGAAATAACAACTTTTTGCAGTCTCAACTATGGTGTGACATTTCCCATTTTTTCAAAAATTGATGTGAATGGAAGTAATGCTCATCCATTGTTCGTTGATCTAAAAAAATCTCTACCTGGATTGCTGGGGTCAAAACTCATCAAGTGGAATTTCACAAAGTTTCTTGTGGATCGCCATGGTCATCCTGTTGCTCGATATGCTCCTAAAGATAAACCAAAGGCCATGCTCAATCGTATTGAAAATTTGATTAATAATTAGTGACGTTGAAGAAAGGCCTGAATGTCATCTAATGATCTGGCCACGCTGATGTGCTTTGAAGAGGTCATGTTAAACGTTGTGCCTTTCAAATTGAGAAATAGAAATGAGAGTTCGCTCTTAATTGTTTTTTGAATTTTTTCACTAACTGCGACTTGATCGTGCGAACTACCGGCCAGAATCAAACATTTTATTTGCAGTGACTTCACCAATTCAAGAAGTGCTTCAGCGCTTAATGTTCCATTATACAAGTAACCGATGTTGGCCTCATCACAAAGCATTCCAGCCCCCGCACATTCCCACTCATGCGAACGATCAAATGAAGCAATGAGAATAGGATTTTTCCCACTCTCTTTTTTTCCGGCAGAAAACAAAAAAGTACTCCAATGAAATGACATCAAGGAGTGCAGACTTTCTCGTTGAGCAGAAGTCATTCGTGATTCTTGTGCAGACTTTTCTACTGTAAGCATGAAAGGTACGAGAAGCTTTTCAGCATATTCTCGCGGTGAAAGTGCAGTTTTTAGTTTTTGCAATTCCTGACTAATGACATCCAGATTGACGTTCATGAGAGCAAATTTAAGAATTGCCAAAGATTGATCAAAGTCCACTGATGATTTTTCTTCAACCAATGAAAAGGATGGTCCACTCAGACTTTCTTCCGACTTACCTAAATCAATCAAAAGTTTTTTAAGTTCGTTTATAGGATGATTGGCCACTTTAGAAATAGAATAGCCTAAAAGGCAAAGTTCGCTTAATAACATAAGCTTTTCTATATCTTCCTTTGAATAGACGCGATGGCCGGAAGAATCACGCGATGGCACTAATGCCTTATAGCGCTTTTCCCAGGCGCGGATGGTGTGAACACCTACGCCTGAAATCTTGGAAGCCATTTGAATTGTGTAAGCAGTGCTTATCACCATAATAAAGTGTCTCGTCTAAAAATTGTCTACTCCATCTTAGCACCATCTCCCTGGTAAAAATACTACATAAACATATAATCAATGTTGGAAGCATAGACAGGAGTTTTACAATATGAAAATACTAATCACGGGTGCTACAGGCTTTATCGGAACTCACCTCATTCATAAGCTTTTAGAAAAGAATTTCACCATTAATGTACTCTCCCGAAATGCTCAATCAGCAAAACAACATTTTCCACAGGACAATGTTCACGCTTTTGACTGGCCCGATTATCGTCTGGCCCCTCCTGCTGAAAGTTTAGAAGGCGTTCAAGGAATCATTCACCTTATGGGTGAAAATATTGCTGCTAAAAGATGGACGGCAGAACAGAAAAAAATTTTAAGAGATTCTCGAGTGGAATCTTTGCTGTCCTTAAATCGAGCACTATCTGGTCGCACTTTAGACTTTCTCATTTCTGCAAGTGCAATTGGACTTTATCCCGTTAATGCTGCTCAATCTTTAGATGAAAATGCATCTCCAGGAAAAGGATTTCTTCCGGAGCTTTGCAAGGAATGGGAAAAAACAGCATTTGAAAGCCCTGTTTACAAACGTGTCGTGGCCATTAGGACTGGAGTTGTTTTAGGTAAAGATGGCGGTGCACTTGGAAAAATGCTTACACCTTTTAAATTAGGTCTTGGCGGGCCTATTGGAGATGGCTATCAAAAAATGAGCTGGATTCATATTGATGATCTGACAGATCTTTATGTGAAGGCCGTTCTGGATCAAACGATGAGTGGTCCTTATAATGCTGTTGCTCCGGAAGCCGTTGATAACTTCACATTCACCAAAGCATTTGGGCACGCTCTTCATAGACCAACTTTATTTCCTATTCCAGAGACGGCGCTAAAAGTAATGTTCGGTGAAATGTCGACGGTGATGATTGACTCACAATGGGTTGTTCCAAAAAGAATTTCAGAAACTGATTTCCATTTCAAACATACAAATATTAATGAAGCACTTGAGAGTCTGTTTCAATCAGGCCGCTCATGAAAAGAGCACTTTGCTGGATAAGAAGAGATCTTCGGGTTCATGATCATTATGCACTTTCAACTGCACTGAAAGAAAATGATGAAGTGTATGTGGCCTTCATTTTCGATGATCTTATTTTAGATAAACTTGATGACAAAAGAGACAGGAGACTGACTTTTATTCATGAGAGTTTAGTTGAAGTCAACGACCAGCTTCTCAAACATAAAGGTGAACTCATTATCCGACAGGGAGATCCCACTGAGGAGATCCCTAAACTTTTACAAGAGCTGCAATGTGATGCTCTTTACTTTAATCGAGATTACGAACCTTATGCCAAAAAAAGAGATGAAAGTGTTTTGAAGAAATGTCAAAAGCTCAATATCTCTGTCTCTCATTTTAAAGATCATGTCTTTTACGAAAAACATGAAGTGCTCAATTTAAGCGGGGCGATTTATAAGGTGTTTACGCCTTATAAAAATAAATGGCTTGAAACATTTCACGCTCAGGATTCATTCATTCCCGATTATAAATGTGACTTGAAAAAATTAGGTCCTAAAAAAAACATTAAAACTCTCCCACTCGATTCAGTAATAAAAAAACTAGGATTTGAGCAAACGGAAAACCTTATCAAGGGTGGCACAACTCATGGCCATCAAATGCTCATCCATTTCAAAAAGCATATGAGCAATTATAAAGTTGGCCGCGATTTTCCAGCGTTAGAACAAACCAGCAAACTCTCCACTCACTTGAGAATGGGAACACTGTCTATTGGTCTCAGCCGACAGGCTCGAAGACAG
>CBIHOP010000256.1:0-5023 GCA_966211385.1 uncultured Bacteriovorax sp. | reverse complement strand
CCCTAAATCTTATTCAATTATTTCACGTTTCGCTTGAGAGTCAATTTTCGGTTGTTTCTCAGGTACGAGGTGGACTTTCGGGGCTTAAACGACTGAAAATAATGGCCTATGAGATTCCGAGTATTTTGTTTGGGTGACTCATCTTTGGGCCATGTTAGAATTGAATAATGATTCCCGCTCTACTCACAGATTATAATTCACTCTCTCCACTTGGAATTTCAAAGAAAGAAATGCACCTGCGCTTAATGAGCGGTCAATCTTTTTTGACTCCAATTGATTCAGAATCATACCAAGGGTTGCCACTACGTTTTCTTGGTCTCATTCCTGGACAACTCTTAGTTCCTCTCACTCAATACAATTCTGAAGCGCTGATTGAACAAAAAAAGAATTGGGTAAAAACATTATTTGCGGAAATAAACGATCCAGAAAAAAAATTCGATCTTGTCTTTTTTGTTAACAATACAACTCCTAACAATATTTCTTATTATTCAATTAAAAGTAAAAACACATCTTCATTTACTGATTCAGAAAGCTCAATCCTGCAGCCTGAAGATTTCTTAAAAGAACTAAGAACTAAAAATGCACTTGCAAAAAATTGTTCAACGATAGAATTCCACAACACGTGCGCGAGTGTAACATCAGCTGTTCATTACGTTGCTCAAAGAATAAAACTGCAATTGAACAAAAAGGTTATGATTGTTGCTTTTGAAAACACGAACAATAACCCGCTCAATATTTCAGCCATTTTTAATTTAAAAGTCATGAATACCGAAGCCAGTTCAATCAATGATGCCATTATGCCTTTTTCCTCTAACCGCAAAGGATTTATTAAAGCTGATGCTCTTGGCTACTTAGTTGTGGAGAATGAAAGCTCTGATCCGATCGCTGAAATTTCAGGGGGCTGTCTCTCCAGTGATTCTCATTCACTCACTGATGGAATTGAAGACGGATCAATGGTTGAAAAAACAATTTTAAAAGCATTGGAAAATTCCGGAGTCACTCCTGATCAAATTGATTACATAAACGCTCATGGGTCAGGTACCTATCTTAATGACCTCATTGAATCTCGTGGTATAAAACGTGCTTTCGCTGATAATTACAAAAATATTTCAGTAGCTACGACGAAGTCACAATTCGGGCATGCTTTGGCAGCAACCGCGGTTGTGGAAATTGCATCAGTCCTCAATATGATGGAAAATAATTTTCTCGCTGCCAGCATTAACAGTCAGCCACAAGATGAAGAGATTGATTTAAATTTAATCCAAGTACCTCATTCCAAAAAAATTAAACTCGCTTTAAAAAACTCTTTTGGATTTGGAGGATATAACAGCACGATCATCCTCTGGAATTTAAGGTAGAAATGGCTACTCTATTGGCTTCACATTCAATAGTCGGTAATGAAAAAACAGATATTGTTTTTCCAAACGATGAAAAGGCAGAAGTTCTCTCCATAAATTGGAATGAGCTTTCAATACCTAAAGAACAAGAAGTAAAATTTAAACGTTCATTATCAAAAGATGGTTTCATCGCTCTAGCATGTTATCAAAAGAGCCTTCAACAACTAAACTCTCCCCTGAACATGCAGAAAGTGGGACTTTATACATCTTTTTTAAACGGTCCATTTCTAGAAGACCTGATTGCAGAAACAGAAAAGAAGACATTTCCCGAAGCTTTCAATAATCTTCGAATGAAAAGCCCACCGAAACAGGTTTTTCGTCAGAACTCGGCCGTAAAGGCCACACATATGGCCATGCTCCTGCAATCGAATGGCCCGCAAATGACTTTTGTATCACCGACAACCGGCCTTATAGATGCTCTTAATGCTGCTGAAATCGATCTACTATTAGGAACAGTTGATTTTGCCATTGTCGTCAGTGCTTTTTCGTTTGAAGAAACCCAAATTCCACTTTTCTATAAAGATAAATTTCATCTCGATACAATAAGAGAATCCGGTGTGTGTCTAATTTTGAGTAAAGGCTCCCAACTCAATCAGCATCAATGCGAAGCAAGTACTGATTATAGTTATGGACTTTGCTCACCATACTTTGCTAAAAAGTTAATATTCGAATCATGACAATAATTCAGAAAAAATACAAAGACGATGTTTACGAAGTTCATCAAATGGTTGATGAAGAACATCATGGTATGCGCCTTGATCAATATCTTGCCCTTTACCTGGAATCTTTTTCAAGAGAAGTGATCAAGAGAAAAATTAAAGATAAAGAAATTTTGATCATCGGGCGACCAGGCACGCATAAACCTTCAAGCATTGTTCATCATCGCGATGAAGTGATCATTAAGTTTTTTAAAAGTGAGCATGAGGACGAATATTGGCGTGGTGAAAAACTCAATCTCCAATTAGAACCTGAAGTTGTTTATGAAGATAACGACTTACTTGTTATTTCAAAACCTGCTTTCATGTCTACACATCCAGCTGGCAGACATCTTTTTAATTGTGCGACCGTTTTTTTTGAAAAAAAATATGACAGGACAATTCATTCTCTCCATCGCATTGATCGGGAAACTTCAGGCATATTAATGCTGGGGAAAAATCCTGCGATGGCAACTGAGATGATGGAACGCTTTGAACAAGATGATGTCAAAAAATGTTATCTTTTCATTGGTCGCATTCAGCCTCACTTCAAACATGAATCGTTTTTTATTGCAAATGAAAGAATGGGCTCTACTGAAGAAGGATTAAAGAGAATTGTAGTAGAATCTTTTCCAGAGAATTCTTCTGAAGGAAAACATGCCAGAACTTTTTTTTACATTCTCGAAAAAAATGAAAAATATGTAATTGGGATTGCTTGCCCTCAGACTGGGAGACAACATCAAATCCGCGTACATGCTAAAGCTCACGGTGTTCCCCTTATTGGAGATAAGCTCTACCTAGGATCGTATGAAACGTTTCAACGTTTTAAAGACCACGAAGCATCTCTTGAAGACCATGACTTCATGGAACTCCCTCGACATGCACTTCATGCAATCGCTCTCAAAATTCCTTATAAAAAAGAAAATAAACTCTTCATCACCAAAATTCCAAAGGACCTTGCTGATTGGATAACTACTCATACCGATCTTTCATTAAGTAAACTTGAAGAAAAAATCCAGACAACAGTAAAAACATATTACGAACGACAAGATTGACCAACTGGTCGACATCAAACATAATTTATAGATGTTTGATAAAAAATCTTTTTTGCCGATGGGACTTAGCTTAATCAGTTTGCTTTTGGCCTATTCATTTTTTATCCCCCACTTCATTCAGGGCGGTGATAGTGCCGAGCTTGTGGCTTCTGCCTATTACAACCTCGTCGCTCATCCTCCAGGCTATCCATTATGGACTCTCCTCCAACAAGGTTGGATGCAAACTCTGAATGTACAGACGCTCTTTTGGAGAGCTTCTCTGTTAAATATTATAATCGCACTCGCTTCACTTTTTTTTCTCACTCTGCTGATAAAGAATAAAAAGCTTCTCATGGCAACTTTCCTTGTTGTGATGGCATTCACTTGGACTTTTTTTCAAGCTGCAGTTATCCCAGATGTCTTTGCCCTACATGCATTGTTTACTGCCGCTATCATTTGGCTTTCACTAGATGAACAAATTCATCAAAAATATCGTGATTTTTTCTTAGCTTTTCTTTTTGCCTTGAGCTTTTCAAATCACCATACAACTATTTTCCTCCTGCCGCTCATTGTAGAGCGTATCCTCAACAGAGATTCAAAAAAAGATTTTTTCGCTGGGGCCATTACTGGAAGCCTCATAACGACATTACTTTATCTATCGCTGATTTTAAGAAATCCCAAAAGCTATTATTCATGGGGCAACATCATAGATCTGAAGTCTTTATTGTCGCATTTTTTAAGAAGCGATTATGGAACATTTCGTTTAGCTGCAAATGATAGTTCAATCATTTTTAATTGGAATGGCGTTTGGAAATTTTTTGAATTTAATGCAATTCCCTTACTATTTTTTCTTTTGTTCGCTTTATTTTTTGTTCCCTTGGAAAAAAAGCAATACACAAGCAGAAAAAGTTTAGCTCTTATCATTACTTTTTTTCTTTCACTGCTATTTCTTGGATTGGTCAATTTTAAAATTGAAGGAATGGCCGAAGAAATAGTAAGCCGTTTTCATGTTATGCCCTTAATGATCTTGATGATGTTTGCTGCTTATATGATTTCCAAAAGCAGTAAGACAACAGGAAGAATAAGTGAAATCCTTATTTTCATGTTGGCGATAATATCGGCCCTGCCAACAATTTATAATAATCGTGATTTATCAAAAGATAATATTATTGAAAGCTACGCTCGCAACCTTTTGAATCAAGCAACACATCAGAGAGCTGATGCTATTTTAATCGAAAATGATAATAGTTATTTTGCACTCAGATTAATTCAATTGGAACATCTGGAAGATCAATCGCTCGCAATTATCTCACCTCCTCTGCTTTTTCATTCCTGGTATTATTCAAAACAACAACAAAAGCTCGAGCACTTGAAATTTTTGAATGAAAAAAAAGTTTTCAGCGAGCGTAAAATGGATTTCATAGAGGATTTACTGAAACCAAATACCTCTCATTACAAATTCTTGCTAACAAAAAACTTTCAAAACTATACTGATTTCAAATTAACTTTTTTACCATTAGGAAGAATTATTGAGAAAGGACAGGGTTTAAATTTAGATGAATCTCTATTCGTCGATGTTCCCGTAAATTTTAATAGTCAGTCGATTCAAGGATTCAGCAAAAAAATGCTTCATGCTGAATATGCTCATTTTTATCTGGCAAAGGGAATGTTGGTCTATGCTCAGAAGCAAGAGCCTTTGGCCCTTGCTTCATGGAAAAAAGCCGTTTCAATAGTCCCGTATTGTCTGCCGGCATATCAGAATATTTGCCAGCTTACACCTCAGGATCCAGAGTTCTGCTCCACCGAAAAATTAGAATCCGTTAAAAAAGAAGCTCACTTAATATTTTAAAAAAAGATTATAAGCTTCACGTTGTAAATTCTCTTGATGTTCAGGAGC
>CBIHOP010000255.1:0-5091 GCA_966211385.1 uncultured Bacteriovorax sp. | reverse complement strand
ATACATTGTGATTGTTTCCCAAGGACAGTCTTGAGAGCAGTTCTGACAGCCAATACAACGAGCGAGATCGATCTCAACCATTTGGCCGAACTGAGGATTAGCAGGATTTGGACCAGGAACGAGTTCGATTGAATCTACAGGACAACCTTGAATACAAACTTCACACCCAGTACACCCAGATTGGTGAACGATAGCAAGAAGCTTAGGTGGCTTTTTACCTTTTCTTTTAGGTTTTAGCCTAGCAGTGTGAAATGGATTCTCTAAGATGATTGTTTCATCGGCCAGAAGGTCATTTCTTTCTTTGTTAGCAGCTGTATTGTCGGTGCTCATAGCAAACCAAAATCGTATTTTTTATGTTATTAACAATGGCTAATTATACATTAAATGCGCTTTTCTTGCTAATAGATTTGCAAGGAATTAAAGTTAACCAGTTTTTATCAAGCTAAATTTAGTTAAACCAGAGACGTTTATATGAAGAAATTAAGATTTGTTACAGCGGCTAGCCTCTTTGATGGGCACGATGTGTCGGTAAACATTATGCGCCGTATGCTTCAGGCCAAAGGGGTTGAGGTCATTCACTTAGGCCATAACCGTTCTGCTCAGGAGGTTGTGGATGCGGCCATTCAAGAGGACGTTCACGCTGTTGCCCTCAGCTCTTACCAAGGTGGACACGTAGAATATTTCACTTATATCCGCGAACTGCTCGATGCGGCCGGAGCTAAAAATGTAAAAATCTTTGGCGGTGGAGGAGGAGTTATCACTCCTAGCGAAATTAAACTTCTCCATTCAAGAGGAATTACTCGTATCTATTCTCCACAAGATGGGATGGAAATTGGTCTTAACGGAATTATCGACGACATGATCAAGCGATCAGAAGAGTCGACTCTATCGGGAATCGATTTTACAAAATTCGATGTTAAAAATCTTGATAAACGCATGCTCTCAAAAGTCATCACGAGCATTGAAGATAACGGCGAAACACCGGTTAAATTTACAGCGGGCAAAGTTCCTGTTTTAGGTATCACGGGAACAGGTGGAGCTGGAAAATCATCGCTCATTGATGAACTCCTTCTTCGTTTTTATCGCCATTCACCAGATTGCAAAATTGCTCTCATTTCAGTTGATCCAACAAAGAAAAAAACATCGGGCGCTCTGCTTGGTGACCGTATTCGTTTAGGAAGTGCGAGCTTTAATAATTTTTATATCCGCTCACTTGCTACTCGCGATTCAAACACTGAACTTTCACCACACATCAAAGATGTTGTTTCGTTCTTAAAGTCTCAATCATTTGATTTGATCTTAGTTGAAACTTCGGGAATCGGACAAGCAAGTGATGAAATCACAAAAGTTGCCGACAAATGTATTTACGTGATGACTCCAGAATATGGAGCTGCGACTCAACTTGAAAAAATTGAAATGCTTGAAGCCGCAGACTTCATCGTTCTCAATAAATTTGAAAAACCTCGATCGGAAGATGCTCTTCGTGACATTCGTAAACAATGGCGAAGAAATCACAACCAATTCGCAGGACACCCAGGTGCTCCGGAAGATGATCAACTTCCAGTATATGGAACAATGGCTTCGCAGTTTAACGATGTCGGCGTCAACGCTCTTTTCTTCGACGTCGTAAAGGCCTTAGAACTTAAAGCACAAAACTTAGAAACTCTTAAACGCGATAAAGCTCCTTCTGTTAAAAAACGTATTATCGCTCCAGAAAGATCACTTTACCTCCGAGACATTGCTGGTACTGTTCGTTCGTATAACAAAGAAGCGCTTGAGACGGCTGAAAAAATGAAAGACTACGAAGCTCTTCTCATCGCAAGCAATCTTCTCAAAGGCAACAAAGATCTCGAAGCAAAACTTTCAGAAGTAAAAGCATCGATCCCAGAGTCTGCATTTGCTGAACTAAAAACTTTTGATGAAACGATCGCTCAATACGAAGCAGGAACGTTCTCGTATTTTGTTCGTGGAAAAGAAATTAAAGTAAAAACAAAATACAAGTCGCTCTCAGGTAATGATATTTCAAAAGTAGCGTACCCAACTTTCCACTCGATGACGGAAAAATACCGCTTCATCAAAGATTCTAACTTACCTGGACACTTTCCATTTGCAGCAGGGATTTTTCCATTCAAACGCGCTGATGAAGATCCAAAAAGAATGTTTGCTGGAGAAGGCGGTCCGCTTAGAACGAATAAACGCTTTCACTATCTTTCAAAAGACGACAAAGCAAAACGTCTTTCAACTGCTTTTGACTCTGTAACTTTATACGGTGAAGATCCGGATGTTCGTCCTGATATCTTCGGTAAAATCGGTGAAGCGGGAGTATCGATTGCGACGTTGGACGATATGCAAGACCTCTACAAAGGTTTTAGTCTCATCGATCCTTATACTTCAGTCTCAATGACAATCAATGGACCAGCACCAATCATCCTTGCGCTCTTTATGAACACGGCGATGAAACAAGCGCTTTCAGGAGATGACTTTTGGAATGAACAAAAACGTATCGAAGTTATGCGCCAGGTTCGCGGAACAGTTCAAGCGGACATCCTCAAAGAAGATCAAGCGCAGAACACTTGTATTTTTTCTCTCGAATTTGCACTTAAAATGATGGGTGATATTCAGGAATACTTCTGCAGAAACGCTATTAAGAATTATTATTCAGTTTCAATCTCGGGCTATCACATTGCTGAAGCCGGTGCGAATCCGATTTCTCAAATGGCCTTTACACTTTCAAACGGATTCACTTTTGTTGAATACTATTTTAGCCGTGGAATGAAGATTGATGATTTCTCTCAAAACCTTTCGTACTTCTTTTCAAATGGTCTAGATCCTGAATACACAGTTATGGGACGTGTTGCCCGTAAAATTTGGGCCGTTACTTTAAGAGACAAATACGGCGCAAATGAAAAATCACAGCAGTTTAAATATCACGTTCAAACTTCTGGACGCTCTCTACACGCTCAGGAAATTGATTTTAACGACATCAGAACAACTCTACAGGCGTTCTTAGCGCTTTCTGATAACTGTAACTCACTTCACACGAATGCTTACGATGAAGCGATTACAACACCAACGGAAGAGTCGGTTAGAAGAGCAATGGCCATCCAGATGATCATTAACCGTGAATTCGGTATGAACAAAACGGATAACCCTGTTCAAGGTGCATACATCGTTGAAGAATTAGCAGCGATCGTTGAGGAACAAGTCCTTCGTGAATTTGAAAACATCTCTGATAAAGGCGGTGTTCTTGGAGCAATGGAATCAATGTATCAACGCTCTAAAATTCAGGAAGAGTCTCTCTACTACGAAACATTGAAAGACTCGGGTGAATTTCCAATTATCGGTGTTAATACATACATCTCACCAGACATCAAAGAACAGATGGCGAAAGAAATCGAAATCTCTCGTTGTACTGATGATGAAAAAATGGATCAGATCAATCGCTTGAATGCATTCAAGAAAAAGAATGCAGATAAATCTCAAGAAGCGCTTAACCGTCTAAGAGCAGTTGCTCTAAATGATGGAAACGTTTTCGAAGAATTGCTTTCAACTGTTAACTTCGCAAGCTTAGGACAAATCACAAATCTTCTCTACGAAGTTGGTGGTAAGTACAGAAGGAACATGTAATGAAAAAAGCTTCAGTTTATACAAAAACAGGCGATGGCGGTCTCACTGGTTTAGTTGGTGGGACTCGCATCATCAAAAGTGATCCTCGAATTAATCTCTACGGTGAAGTAGATGAGCTGAATTCGTGCATCGGCTTTGCTATGAGTTTGATGACTGAAGCAGATGATAAAAATTTACTTCTTAAAATTCAATCTTCACTCTTTGATTTGGGTAGTAATCTTGCTTGCGAAAAAGAAAAGAGAGCTCAATTCAATTTACCGCATGTGAAAGTTGCCTTGATTCTAGACATCGAAAAAGAAATTGATCGCCTCGATGCGACTCTTCCGCCTTTAAAACACTTTATCTTACCAGGAGGAACACCTGTCGCAGCAGCTTTTCATGTATGCCGAACAGTTTGTAGAAGAGTAGAGCGAGAAATGGTAGGTTTTGAAGCTTCTCACCCAGGAGAAATTCCAGCTCACTCAATAGAATACATAAATAGATTGTCGGATTATTTTTTCATTCTCGCACGTGCGCTCAATCTCCAATTAGGAGTTAAGGAACGTGAGTGGATTGCTCACTAAGAATTAAGCTTTCTTCTTTTTAATCGCGTTTTTATCGAGCTTAAGCATTTTTGTCATGCCAGAACTTTCTTCCTGTTCAATGACATTATCAACACCAGCGCTCCAATTTTCTTCTTTCGTTTTTTTCTTGAGAAGTTCTTTGTTCAAAACCACAGTTGGCTTTTTTTCAGGTTTTCCACCAGGCTTTACTTCTTTGGCCTTTTGGATGCCCATTTGTGATGAAGTAAGTACGGGTAGTGTCGCTTCCCCGTTTTTCTCCATATTATTGTAGCCAATTGCGATTCGCTCTTTAGGAGTTAATCTTTTGTCATCAATACGAATAAGAGTGTTACCAACGCGAATAACGTCATTCACTTTCATTAATGTCGACATGATACGACTATTGTTAATGAAAGATCCATTAGTGGAACTTAGGTCTTCAAAGAGAACTGCTCCCTCTTTAGTGAGTGAAAAACTGCAATGTTTACTAGACATCTTACCGTCATCGATTTTTAAATCTGTTGAGCTTGATCGGCCTAAGATGATTTTGGACATAACCGGAATTTCGGCAAGTTGCCCATCTTCTGTTTTGATGATAAGTACTATCGCCATAGTTGACTCCCTTATAACTAAATATTATCCCATGACATTTGGAATTCAAAAGGTGAGAACAAACTGCCGAAATTGTGCTAAAATATGAGAGTAGGCGACCTATTAAGGTGGATAAAAAGAGGCCAATTTTATGGAACAAATTGTAACAGTAACTGAAAAAGCACTCGGACATATTCGCGAGATTTATAAGCAGGAACAACAGGGCCTGGATAAAGGACTTCGTTTAGGTGTAACTGGCGGTGGATGTTCTGGTCTATCTTATAAAATCGAATTCAGCGATCGCAAAGAAAAAGACAACGTTATAGATTTC
>CBIHOP010000254.1:0-5093 GCA_966211385.1 uncultured Bacteriovorax sp. | reverse complement strand
TCCTCACTTTATTTTCAAAAGATGAACACGATTTTGAAATCGATGAAATCGTCGCGGCATGTGGAGCACATACAAAAGAAAAAATCGGGGCCCTGGTTGTTATCGAAAGAACTCATGGTCTTCTCAATTACGTCAACACAGGGACTCGTTTAGACTCACGCATTCATTCCGATATTATCTATTCAATCTTCGAATCTAGTTCCTCGTTGCACGATGGGGCCATTATTATTCAAAATAGTAAGATCTCCGCTGCGGGATGCTTTTTGCCTCTCTCAAAAAACTTTGATATTGAAAGACACTTAGGAACACGTCACCGTGAGGCCTTGGGTCTCACTGAAGTGACCGATGCTCTCGTCATCACTTGCTCGGAAGAAACCGGCAAGATTAATCTCTGTGTGGAAGGAATCTTTTATCTGTGTAAAACTGAAAAAGAACTTGGACCATACCTTCGACACATTTGGAGCAATGAAAGCCTTGATCATTCATTACGCCCCATCAAGACTAAGGACCTCGTAAGGTGAAATTAGAACGCACCCAGCGGCACACACTCAAAATCATTTCGCTTTTTTTCGCCGTTTCACTTTGGTTCTACGTCCTCAATTCAGAACCAATTGAGCTTGAACGTAAAATGCCAGTAGAGTTTTTACTCCCGAAAGGCTACGCCATCTCAAGCATGACGGAGAGACAAGTTTCATTAAAACTGAAAGGTTCAAAGGCCTTCATCGGAAACGTTTTTTCTAACAAAGAAAAAATTACGATTGATCTTAATCCTTATTTTAAAAAATACGGCAAAAATTTTAAAGTGGCCTTTCACCCAACACAAATTCATGTGCCCTTTGGTGTTGATGTTTTAGAAATTTCTCCCAAAGAAACACATGTCGAATTAGATCGTTTGGTGCAGATGGAACTTCCCATCGATGTTCAGTACATTGGTAGCGTGCCCTATGACCGAAAATTTGTTGAAGTGGGAATCGAACCATCTAGCGTCATGATCTCAGGACCTATTGAAGTCATCCGTAAAATTTCAAAAGTTCATACAAATCCAGTGAACCTATCAAACATCGACCGTGAAGAAGGTGTTGTTCAGCTTCCTCTCGATGATATCGATCCTCGCCTTAATTTCGAAGAAAAACCTCGAATAATGCTGCGTTACAAAGTCCAATTGGTTGTACAAAAAAGGAAAACAGATAAATAAATGGCCTCTAGAAGGTCCGCTGTTAAGGAAGTTCAATCTTGCCTAAATGAAGAGAATTAGGCACATTGTTCAAAGATTTTTACGCGGCTTTAAAGAAAGCTCAATAGTCATGAAAGGTGAGAATTATGTCTGAGAGAAAATTATTTGGTACCGATGGAATTAGAGGAAAGGCCAACGTTTATCCCATGACGGCCGAAGTGGCGACAGCACTTGGTCGGGCAGTGACTCACTATTTTCAATCGATCAATCCGCTAAATACAAATCCTCTCATCATTGTCGGAAAAGATACGAGACTTTCTTGTTACATGCTCGAGATGGCCTTTGCTTCAGGAGTTTGTTCACAAGGTGGAGCGGTTATTCTTACAGGACCACTACCGACTCCAGGAGTAGCATTCGTTACACATTCAATGCGTGCTGATGCGGGAGTTATGATTTCTGCTTCTCACAATCATTTTCAAGATAACGGAATTAAAATTTTCGATGCAAAAGGTTTCAAACTTCCAGATTCAGTTGAACTGGAACTTGAACGTCTGATTATGCATCCAGAACTCATGCCGCAAAAAGTGGGTGGGCAACTTGGAAATGCTGAACGTTTAAAAGAAGTTTATGGTCGCTATATCGTTCACGTTAAAAGCGCTCTTTCATACGACTATGACCTTGAAGGTATGCGTATCGTTCTCGATTGCGCCAATGGTGCCGGTTACAAAGTCACACCGATGATGTTCCAGGAATTAGGTGCAGAAGTTTTCCCAATCGGTATTTCTCCGAACGGAGAAAACATTAACAAAGGTTGTGGTTCACTTCACCCGGAAGCGGCCCGCACGGAAGTTCTTAAATATCGTGCTGACATCGGAATCTGTATCGATGGTGACGGTGACCGCGTGAGTGTGATTGATGAAGAAGGAACAATCGTTGATGGAGATAAAATCATCGGCCTCTTTGCTAAACTTCTTCTATCGAGAGGCGAACTCAAAAAAGGTGACACTGTCGTAGGTACAGTGATGAGTAACCTGGGCCTTGAACTTTACATCAAATCATTAGGACTTAATTTTCATCGTACAAAAGTAGGAGACCGCTACATCATCGAGTATATGCGCGCTCATAATTGTATTCTTGGTGGCGAACCATCGGGACACATTATCTTCAGCAAACATGCAACAACTGGTGATGGCGCTCTTGGTGGATTGAAAGTTATCGAATCGATGAAATATTTCAACATGCCTCTTAAAACATTAGTGGAAGAAATTGAACTCTTCCCTCAATTCATTAAAAACGTTATCGTTAAAGAAAAGCCAGCACTCGAATCAGTTAAACCAATTGAAGAGGCGATTAAACTTGCTGAGAAAAAACTCGCAGGTCGCGGTCGCGTCCTTCTTCGTTACTCCGGAACAGAACCACTTCTGCGAGTAATGGTTGAAGGTGAAAACGCTGAGCTTGTTGAAGAAGAATGCAATAACCTCGTTGCAGTTGTGACAAAGGAAATAGGATGATCCCAAGATTAGGCGTAAATATTGATCACGTAGCAACACTCAGACAAGCGCGTGGCGAAGAATATCCAAGTGTCGTTGATGCTGCTCAAGTTTCACTTTTAAATGGTGCTGATCAAATCACCATTCACCTTCGCGAAGATCGTCGTCATATTCAAGATACAGATGTTGAGTCCGTAAGACTTGTCACAAAAAGATTCGGAAAACCACTTAACCTCGAAATGGGAGTGAATCCGGAAATCGTAGAAATCGCTATTGCTTCCTCTCCAGAATGGATTTGTTTAGTTCCAGAAAAAAGAGAAGAGAAAACGACGGAAGGCGGTCTCGATTTATTAGACGATCAAAATTTTATTCGCATTGAAGAAGCTGTGAGAAAACTCAAAAGCTCTATTAAAGATGTGAAGATTTCCCTTTTCTTAGAAGCAAAGATTGAAGTTCTTATTCGTGCGACTCAATTAGGAATTGATGCTGTTGAAATTCACACTGGAGAGTACGCTCGTATTCACGCAAACGGTGATGACATCAGTCGCTTCATTGAACAATACAGAGCTGCTAAAGAATTTTTAACCAATAATAAAATTGCGACACACGCTGGTCACGGACTCACAGAAGAAAGTGTTAAGCCGCTTCTTGAATCGAGAATTTTTGAAGAGTACAACATCGGCCACTGGATTATCTGCCATGCACTTTTCCATGGGCTCTCTACAACGATCAAAAATTTAAAATCGCAATTTGAAGCTCATCCTCTTAGATAAGGAGCACTCATGATGTTAGTGCGTTCTTGGAAAAAAGTTTTAGAATCAGATCTCGCCAATATTGCTATCGAAATGAAAGAAGTGATTGAACCACCAAGTGTCATCATTCTCGAAGGCGTAGTAGGCGCAGGGAAAACGACTTTCACTAAACACTTCCTCGGAAATCTCACGACAGCGAGTCCGACTTATTCCATCGTCAATGAAGTTGACAATATTTTGCACGCTGATCTTTATCGGATAGAAAAAAAAGAAGAGCTCACATATTTAGAAATACCAATGTATTTAGAAGAGAAAGATTATTTTCTTATTGAGTGGGGAATGCCTTATCTGCGTGAACTGCAGAAAATTATCGGAGATGAATTCAAATATTATCATCTCAAAATCGACATCAACGATAACCAGACTCGTCAGTTTTATCTTTCAAAAATTGGGTAATCGCTCGCGTGATTTTCACTTTAAAGCGGGCAAACAATTCCTACTAAAACGCTTCGGTAGAATTATTTTTGCAAATAAAATCCCACTGAATCAAGTGACCTAATCTATCGGTTTTATTGAGAAATCCCCCGATCTTGACGCTCAAGATTATCTTAATTTCAAGGCCTTAGGCACAAACTTTAGAATTTTGTTGGTTGACTTCTCTATTTCCCGCACGTCATACTATTCTTGGTAGAAGTGATTCTTTTAGAAGAGAATCAGTTTTGTTGAGGGTGCAAGGATTAGCATCTTCTAGAGACGACACACGATTTTCTAAAAGAATTTTTTCGAACAGCTTAGACCAGATCAATTGGATTTTTTATGGAGGAAGACCAATGAGACTTACATCAAAAGGACGTTACGCAGTTAGAGCAATGCTAGATCTTACGACTCATTCAAATGGGAACCCTGTAAGACTTCAAGAAATTTCTACAAGACAAAACATCAGTCTACATTACTTAGAACAACTTTTCAGAAAGCTAAGAAATGGCCAAGCAGTTAAGTCAGTAAGAGGACCAGGCGGCGGTTATGTACTAGCTCGCAATATGGACCAAATCACAATTAAAGACGTTCTAGACTGTGTTGGTGAAAACATCAACCCAGCTCGCGATATCCTAGGAACAGAAGCAGAAGCTGCGAATTCACTTGAATTCCACCTTTCTAAAAACTACTTCATGAACCTTGGTATTATCATGAAAGAATATCTTGCTACGACTTCACTTGGTGACTTAGTAAGAAAAGCTAAGGAAACAGAAACTGAAGCAGGAATCAATCAAGGTGCTGACTCTAGCTCTGCTGGAATCATGACATCTTCGATTAGAACTCCAGTTGGAGAGATCAATCAGTAATCGTTTCTATTTCGACTACAATGCAACGTCCCCGCTTTCCCCAAAGGTCATCGACTTTTTAGGAAGCGGGGATTTTTCTTTTGGCAATCCGGCCTCTCTTCACCAAACGGGAAGAAACGCCAGACGTGCTATTAATCAAACAACAGATTACCTTCACAAGCTTTTTAACATCGATAAAAAACAATTTGATCTCATCTACCATTCTGGTGCGACTGAAGGGATTAACATGTTTTTTAAAGGTCTCGCTTTCCAAGGTTTCAAAGAAAAAAAATCCTATTCGTTTTTCTTTTCAAAAACTGATCATGCCTGTGTGTTTAATCTCAAAGAAGATTTA
>CBIHOP010000253.1:0-5093 GCA_966211385.1 uncultured Bacteriovorax sp. | reverse complement strand
GCGACGATTTTGATTATTTCCACCTTGCCCTTGATTCTGCTCCCGGCGCGGTCCCTGAGGGCCGCCTTGGGCGTTTTGCGGTTGTTTCTGACGATCCGCTTGTTGAGCGCCTTGTGGGCGATCACCTTGCGGTCGAGGTCCATTGTGATGGCGTCGACGATTATTATTGGGGCGTCTTTGGTTGGGATTATTTGCGTTGTCGTTATTTTTTGGCCCTTGATTAGAACCTGAATTTTGTTGATTCATCATTGTCCTGTCGTTCACTGCTAAATACTTTGATAGGACCATTATTGAGACTTTCGTCATTTAAGTCAATTCGCGCATGTTTATTTACGGAAGGAAAGTTAAGAGTTAATATGCACTCAGAATTTTTCCATACTCATTCAAAACATATTTTTTTCAGGAGAACCCAATGACTTCAAAAAAACGCGTCAAAGTTGCCGTCACAGGAGCTGCAGGACAAATCGGATATGCACTACTTCCAAGAATCGCTTCTGGACAAATGTTTGGACCGGAAACAGAAGTAGAACTTCAGTTGATTGAGCTAGAAGCTGCTCTAGGCGCACTTAAGGGTGTAGCTATGGAACTAGACGACTGTGCATTCCCATTACTTAAAAAAATCACATGCACATCTGACTACGCAGTTGGATTCAAAGACGCAAACTGGGCGATCCTTGTTGGATCAGTTCCTCGTAAAGACGGAATGGAAAGAGCAGATCTTTTAAAAATCAACGGTGGAATTTTCACAACTCAAGGACAAGCAATCGCAGCTAACGCTGCTTCTGACGTTCGTGTTTTCGTTGTTGGAAATCCATGCAACACAAACGCACTTATCTGTATGAACGCAGCTAAAGGTGTTCCATCAGACAGATTCTTCGCGATGACAACTCTTGATGAAAATCGCGCAAAAACTCAACTTGCTCAAAAAGCTGGAGTTGATGTAACGGCCATCACAAACATGACGATCTGGGGAAATCACTCAGCAACTCAATACCCAGATTTCTACAATGCTAAAATCAACGGAAAAAATGCTGATCAAGTTATTGCTGATCAAGAATGGTTGAAAGGATCATTCATTGAAACTGTTCAAAAACGTGGAGCTGCGATCATTAAAGCTCGTGGACTTTCATCAGCTGCTTCAGCGGCAAACGCTGTTGTTGACGGTATCTACAATCTTACTCACGAAACAAAAGCAGGTGAGACGTACTCAATGTGTCTTGCTTCAAACGGCGAGTACAACGTTGATAAAGGATTAATTTTCTCGTTCCCATGTAGAACGGAAAACGGAAAACTTAAAGTGATTGATGGTGTAAAGCACAATGCTTTCGGAGAAGAGAAGTTCAATGTAACGTTGAACGAACTTCGTGGTGAACGTGATGCTGTTAAAGAATTAGGTCTTATCTAATCTCATAAAAAAAGGCTCCCTCGGGAGCCTTTTTTATTTTATAGACTACTTATACTCTTCAGTTAGTAGTCGTTTACCTGCTCTATGTTCTTTTACGACTTCCGCTTCATCGTCCGCAGCTACGCTTCTATTAGTTGTACTTGAACAGCTCACTAGAGTGACAACAGTTAACAGACTTAGAGCTAACATTTTTATCGATCTCATAAAACCTCCCTGTTAAACCTGAGAAAGAAATATGGAAAAGTCCTTTTTCCACTTACTTTTCATAATTGCGAGTTTTATGCCAAACTTTTAACTCCAATTTGGTGGAGTTGTGACACCGAGATTGTTATGACTTTTTCGACTTATAAAGGTCAACCAATCTAAAGCAGTGAGTTTGCTCTTGTATGGTAAGGGGTTTAATGCCCTCTACATTTTTTTTACGGATTCCTTTTGACCTTATCAGTTCGTCACCTTCTCTGATTTTAGCAGTCAATTGTTGACCTAATGTTTTCATCCAGCCAGCACAATGTTTATTCATTTCTTCCGTAGGAATTTTTAGAAATTCACAATCTTCCACACAAATGATGCTTGCACTACGAGGTCCCTCATCAAAAAAAGAAAGTTCACCGATGTATTCCCCCTGATCGAGATAGGCCACGGGGATAATTTGCGATCCCTTCTGAACGAAGACCATGACTTTTCCCTTTTGAATAATAAACAAATCATTATTCACTTCTTCTGCGAGAAAAAGAATGTCATCTTTCTTCAAGCTGATTTTTTCAGTTCCTTCTGGGTTCATTATGGTCCTCTCCTTAAGGGGTCACACTCAGAATTTTCATCAAGATGTCACCGAGTTCTTTAATCATATTTTGATAAAATAAAACTTGTGGATAAATATCATCGAGGAAAAGTCCTTCGTTCGATAATTCGTTGTTCATTGTTTTTTCAAAATCCACCACGTGGAGTAAATCTTTTTTGGCCTCTTTGCGAATAATGGCGTTGTAGACAGCGTTTGCTCTCCAGTTCTCACAATCGTAGACAGACGCTTTTAAAAACGCTTCACGGGCCTCAGTAAGCTCTCCAGCACCAAGTGCCGCTCGACCTAACAAATGAAACGTCATTGCATTTCCATAAGTTTCAGACGCGAGTTCTTGCAGAGTAGGATAGACGGCCTTAAAGGCACCTTCTTTAATCTGACCTTCAAGCTCCTGCTGGAGGGCCACAACATCAGGACTGCTTGCATGTGCACAAACTTCTTTCGGTTGTGCTTCCAGATTAATCGGAGCGGTTATAAAAACGAGATTACTCTTTTTATCTTTTACATACTGAATGAGATCACGAAGTTCATATTCAAATAATTTGAAAGCAATTTCTTTTTCATCCAGTTTTACTTGCGAGGCCTGCACGTTTTTATATTCTTTAGGCGCTTCCAAATCGAAGTAATGCATTTTCTGATAAAAGTAGCGAGACAAAATTGGAAAGGTGATGATGAGTGAGATGATTTTTTCATCATCGTATTGAGTGAAGTTTTTGAGAATTTGCGGTTTATCCTGAACTTCAAAACGCTTTTCAAAAAACTCAGTGCTCGTTCCAAAATAAATAATGACCGGTGGAAGTTTCGGAAGTTTTTTTAATTTGTACAAAGTTCTGAAGAGTCCCTCATTAGGAGACGCCCAGTTAAAAATTGTCGGTGGGACTTTGAAACTATCCCCAAATGACTCCTGGAGAGTCTGCTGATAGGGAACCAGAGATTTGGCCATCCGATCACCCACGATCAAAATCTTGGCATTGGCGGCTTCCTGGATGTTTTTCGCCTCCTGGGCCTCGAACTTTTTGTCCCAATTAGGTGTAAAAGCATAGGGATAGGGAGCAATCAATGTTCGCTTTTTCTGAATAGAGTAGGCAAACAGACCACCGGCCGCAATCAATAAAATGACTAGGAGAAGAAGGATCTTTTTTATCATCCCTTTGATTGTAAACGGATTTTTTGGTAGATAAAAGACTTCGAAAAAAGAGGCAAATTTATGACCAATCACTGGACTCCAGAATTATTATCTCCTGCGGGCAGCTTGGAGAAATTAAAAGTCGCCGTTCTGTATGGAGCGAATGCTGTTTACTTAGGTGGACAAAAATTCGGCCTTCGTCAGGCCTCAGATAATTTTACAGCTGAAGAGTTGCGCGAGGGCGTGGAGTTCGCCCACGAACGTGGAACGCACGTATATGTAGTTCTTAATAGTTTCTTGCACGATAAAGATTTAGAAGAGCTTCCAGAATTTTTAAAACTATTGGAAGAACTAAAAGTAAATGCCGTTATTGTTTCAGATTTAGGCGTGATCACTACTATTCAAAAACATTCTAATTTAGTCATCCATCTTTCAACTCAAGCGAGCTGTCTCAATGTTGAATCAGCAAAACTTTGGAAAGAAATGGGTGTGACGAGAATTGTGCTTGGCCGCGAAGTCACGATCAAAGAGGCCCGCGCTATCAAAGCAGAGACCGGATTGGAAATCGAGATGTTCGTCCACGGATCTATGTGTATGTCTTTCTCTGGAAATTGTGTCATCTCCAATTATACGCAAGGCCGTGATTCTAATCGCGGTGGGTGCGCGCACTCATGTCGATTTGAATACAGTCTCGATACCCCAGGCGAAATGGAAAAACGTCGCGCTCATTTTATGAGCTCAAAAGATTTAGAAGGAATTCGTCAGCTCACAGATTTCATCGAAGCTGGAATTGATTCTCTTAAGGTCGAAGGGCGCAATAAGAGTCATTACTACGCAGGGACCATTTCGAAAGTCTATTCCGAAGCTCTTCGCTACTATCGCGAGCACGGGCATTTCCTATCTGATGATCTTCTTCGTTGGGAGGAAGAACTTGCTAAAGTTGCTCACCGTGATTACACATCTGGAAGTTTAGTTGATCACGCTGATGAAACCTCGATTTATGATCAACGTGAACACGATGATAACGAATACGTTGTTTCTGCTGTTGTTCTTGAAGCCGTAGAAAATGAGCATACACTCCTTGAAGTCCGCAGTGCTTTTGTTCCCGGTGATCGTCTGGAAGTTATGCCTTTTCAAGGACCTCAACTTGCGTTCACTATTTCTGATTTAAAAACACTCGGTAATCAACCGTTAGCAAAATCAAAACCAGGTAGTGTTGTTAAAGTTCCATACATTCCATGCGCTGAACGCTTTAATCTCGTTCGTAAAAAAATTGCGATGGAGATGACGGTATGAAGTTTATTACCTACGCTGAAAACAAAGAACAACTTCTAGAATTATCTTCTAAGCTCGCGGGACGAGAGTCAGAAATCATTGTTAGTTACCGAAATATTGGCCGCGTGACTAAAACGACGAAAGAAGAATTACTTGAAATGGTTGCACTCAACCAAAAATTAAAAATGAATCTCGTGCTGGAATGGGATGTTTTAAAACAAGATTCTCTTTTTAGAAAACTTTGCGATGAAGTTCGCGAACTTCCGCTGCATGAATTTAAGGCCATTCGCGTACAAGATCCGGGGGCGCTTCATTTCTTAAAAACTAATTTCTCATGGGCGAAAATTCAGCTCATTCTTGAAAATGGAAATCATAATCTTGAAGGTTTGCTTCGCTGGCAAAATTACCTGGGAGCGCAACTCGATCGTTTAGTTTTATCCAACGAACTTTCACGCGACCACTTGAAAAATTATGCCCAACAGTTAACG
>CBIHOP010000252.1:0-5094 GCA_966211385.1 uncultured Bacteriovorax sp. | reverse complement strand
TAAAAACTGGAGTTTGACCTCTTGAAGCCAGCGGTCTTTAGCAGGTAACTTTTATACTGTAGGCTGTTTATTCAACATGATCATGTTACCTAACTCCGGATAAAGAGATTGGAAAATGAATGTGAATAAGTGGCTTCTTACCGTAATGTTATTGTCGAAAACCAGCTTGGTTTTTTCAGAGTCGTTAGACTTCATTGTTGATAAAGGTTTTCGAGTTCCTTTAGAAATCATTTCACAAGATTATACACTTTTAGAAATTTCACCAGATCATCAGCATCTCAAAAAACACATTCAAAAAGTTAATTACAAAGTAACTCACCAAGATGCTGCTGAAATCGCAACTAACATTATTCAAATCAGTCGCTGTCTGGATATCGATCCCTGGATCATGACTGGACTCATTCATAAAGAATCATCTTTTATTAAAACAGCAGTTAGTCCGACTGGAGCAGCTGGGCTGACTCAATTCACAGCTATCGGACTCAAAGAGGTCAACGATCAATTCGGCATGCGTGGAAAAATGGGTGCACCTGAGATCGTCACACTCTATTTCCTCACTCAGACTCGTTCGTGTATTGATTCAGAGTGGGTTGAACTTTGGAGAAAGATTGACGTTCAAGAAACAGATCCCACTTTCTACCCTCTTCTCAAAGAACAGCTTAAACAAGACTCGGCCAATGCTGTTTTATATGGAGCCGTTTTATTAAAAGTTTATTTGGGTGTGATCACTAATCGAAACAGCCTTGAAGCCGAGGCCCTACCTCTTTCTGAAACCTATTTCCAGGCTTTACAAATGTATAATGGCGAAGAAGGCGACGCTCGTGTTAAATATGCTAAAAATGTCTTTAAAAACGTGCAGATTGCTTATCCAGAACCAATCGATTTCCCATATATCAAAGAGTAATTTTTACATTCCAATCAAATCTTAACGAAGTAACGCTTGAGTTCCATCCTGAGCATGGTAAAAGTTCACATAACTTTTTTTAGGAGTCTTTATGAAACTTGCTTCTGCACTTGTATTGGCCCTTTCAATTTCGACAGCTTCAGCTTTTGAATGTACTCAAAATGAAGCTCAATTCATCGGTGAAGTCAAAGAAGTGAGAGTCATTCAAATTGATCAAGGTATTAGAGATTGTGCCTACACATTGAAATTCAAACTTTTCAATCCAAGTATGATTTGTCCAATTGATTCTGTTACAGCAGAACAAACTGAAATTATCGATTTTGACTGTCGTTTAAATGCACAAGCTGGCGATGTACTTTCTGGAATCTTGTTGCAAGGAATGGACGGAAGTCTGGTAATTGAACAATAAGCAATTTTTTAAAAAAAGGGACCTGATAAAGGTCCCTATTGTCCTATAAGCAATTTAAAGTAACTAAAGAGCATTTCTAAATCAAAACCTCTATTTTTAGTCGATGCATGAATCGACATCAAAAAGGTATAAATCAAAATATAACTCATCAAAAAAATCGGCTTCAGAAGTCGTGGTGTTTTCATGCGATGTTTATCGCAATATACACTCACACAAATTATGGATGCCATTGCTGAATCATAAAAGATTCGACTAATGAAAAGATTGTACAGATCGTCTGCCTTCCAGGAAACCAACTGATAAAAGTGCGAAATGGATTGATGAATGATTCCGCCGAAAAAAATCATAAGCCAAATGGCGATGTATTTACGAATCTTAATATCATTGTAGAAACTCAATAACTGTAAACAATATGGATAAATGAACGTGCGGTAAAAATGCGCTAAATAAACATGGATGCGCCTGAAGAAATCCGCAAAGCTCGTCGCTTTCAATGGATTATGTGCACCTAGTTCTATGAAAAAACCGAAGAACCAGAGAATGCAGATTTTCTGATTTTCTTGAAGAATTTTTCTCGCCAACCAACTTATATCTCTTAATATAAGCATTGTTGTAAACTTAGCACTTTCAATTTTCATTTCAAGCACAGCAAAACGTGGAAGTGTTTTGAAATGTTTTAAATCGATAAGTTCGAACACTGGCAAATTTAGGCGCGCTAGGTATTCAATATCAATTCCCAAAAAAAGATATTCAATTAAATCAGCAGTAACTTTCAATCCAAGACAAACCGCTAACACTTTTAATGCTTGTTTTTTAATTTTAATTAATTCGTTGTTCTCAGTGATTTTTGACGAAAGAAGATGATTTATTCCCCTTGGTGAGAGTTGTGTCCCAACTTGAGGCATATAAGAGGCGTGCAAGGTATTTAACAGCAAGAAGCGTTTGAAGATGTTAACTGATTTATATTGTCCTACGTCTCTTAATTCATAAACCATAATAACAAATGCATTAGCAAAGAAGATGTAAACGATCATCCAGGTGATTTGTGCATAAGCATTTGGATAATAATTCTGAATGCATTTTTCAATTGTATGGATAAAAAGAAAAAAACTTATAGCAAACAGCAATGGATGATTTTTCTCTCGATCGACTCGCTTGTAAAGATTTATTGCCAGCCAATAAAGAGCAAAACAAACTAAAAGCGAAAAAAGAATATACAAAAGTGTCTCTGGTAGGTTCCAGTTCATTTTTTCAAATGAATAAAGGAGTCCTCGCTTATTTTCAAATCTTGATATTTCGAACAGACCGTAGATCCAAAAGACGGGAGAAAAAAGATAAAGGAACGTTAGCGGTTTATGAACAAACTTATTTATGAAAACTACACCACCCAATACCCACCATAGTGGCATATCTAAGAAATACAGAAGAATGGTAAATAAAAGTTCCAGCACTTTCTAATATCCTAATAACAAAATTTTTTTGATGTAATTTAACTTAAGCTCTAAAGGGATCATTCGGTAATATCCCTCGAACAAAGAGCGACCGATTAGAAAGATAATAAAATAAAATGTGATCATCACTTGCGTGAACATTTTTGGAATTCTAATTTTTAGATTATCTGAGATAACACATGTGGCTCCGATGATGATAAAATAAGCATAGAAGGATGTATTTTTGAAAAAGACATCTAAAGTTTCCAAACTAAAGAAATATTTCAAATAGACAAAATCTTTGTTGATGTGAAATAGAGCGCCCCCTAAAGCGACTCCCAAAAAAGTTGCTAACGGTAAACTAAACTTTGTTCTCTTTTTTGTAATATCGAGGAAGAATTTATAAAACTCGATGACAAAAATGCGATAGAGAATCAAAGAGTAAATGTAAAAAAGATTAAAAAGAAATGAAGTCCAGCTCTTGGCCTTTAAAAAATTCTGATAGCTAACTGGAAATCGGAATCCCATCATCAATCCAGGAATAAAGAAGATCATTGAATCAAGTAAGATGTGCTTCACTATTCCGCCGAATACTCCTTGCGTGAAATAACAAGCAAGAGTGCGCGACCAGGGGAAATATTCCAGATTTCTCCAAAGACAATATTCTTGCATGCTAAGTTTAAAGAGTATGGATTAATGATTGAAAACGAATTAAAAATGCCGTTGACCTGATATTGAAATTGAAAGTAAATGCAATATAAAATGATAAAAAGAATTGAGAGTTTTACACCTAGCCAGTAATTATCTTGCGAAGGCCGATGATACTCTTCAAGTTTAAATTTTTCTCTGAATGCAGCGGCCGGTGCAACCACTCCTCCGAAAGATTCAAGCCAACCAACTTTTCCATGCTGTGTTTCGAGTGCCAGCAAGAAAATAATCCACATCTTTTTAGAAACGAGACCAACCCAAGCCACAACGATAAAAGCCAAATAATTATTATGATCAATGGCCACCACCAATAACTTCATCAGTATAAAAAGCAGCCCGACAAAGAAAGGAATGGTCAGATAAGTTTTTATTTGGCGAAGCCAAACAAGTATTTTAGCCAAATACACCATGGATACTAAAAACAAGAGAGCAATGACAGGCGTGCTGTAGATATATTCTAAATGCTCATAGCGATTAAAAAAAAGATCGACTGACGTGAAGTTAAAAGATGAATTAAAAAGTGTGTAACTATATTTGTAGTCAAAACAAAAAAAGAGCAAGGTGACAATAATCTTTGATTTCAAAGTCAAATCAAAGAACATAAATATCAATGGAAGAAGTGCTAACGTTAAATTTAAATTGGATGAAACAGAGAGATAGATCAGATAAAAAACGTATCCAATGAGTCTTGTAATGATTGAATCTCGCATAAGTCGAGCACTAATGAAGTTCAGGCAAAATCCATTTTGTTAGTGCCTTCGCCAGCACGTGATTGTTTTCAACAACTCTCATTTTTAATTCTGCATTATTAGACCATGATTCCAACTTTAAAGCAGGAACGGATGGAACTACGATTAATGGAAGTTCTGCTTTTGAAAAAAAACCCTCTAGCATTGAATCGGTAATAATTTGATTCTTCACTAACTTTTTAACAAAGTGACATCCAGGAATTTGATTAACCAAAGCTTCAGTATTAATAGGTCCACCAACCCAGAATATTTTGTTGGGAGGGATTGGCCCCATTGCCCTAAAAAGTGACAATGATGAACTAAATAGGAGTTCGTAAGGTTCGCTGCGATTGAGCAACATTAAATCAACCAATGGACACATCTCGATAAGTTTATTGGCAGCAAAATACGATGTCGCTAAATGTGTCTCTCCTCCGTATACAAAAAGTGAGAGATGAGGGCGATAGGATTTTTTCAAACTTGCGATCTTTCTCTCAAACAAAAGAGCTGAACTATTTCTAATTCCCGCATTGATGACAACAATCTCTTTCCCTGTTTGTTTTCTTAACTCTTGTTCTAATAAAGAGTTTAGTCGTTCTTGCGGTTCCAGGAACTCTCCTGAAATGAGTGAATCACCCATCAGGAGTATTCGAATTTGATTTGGATTTTTATCATCTATTGGGTGATCAGTACCAATAACTCCCAAATCATTGTATTTAGCACCTAAGCTTTGACGATACACACACTCAGAAATGTTAGTGTAACCTCTCCATGTCATTTCCTGACATGGCAAAAGAGGTCTTTGAAGACATGAACTCAACATGAACAGACAGAATATAAAGCCAACGAAATTGAGAGTTTTGAATTTAGCCATGTAAACTCTATCCGAGTGTTTGGAGATTCTAAATAAAAATA
>CBIHOP010000251.1:0-5137 GCA_966211385.1 uncultured Bacteriovorax sp. | reverse complement strand
CACCCAGCATCTTTTAATCTTTACCAATATTATTTTAAAAACTTTCTCACATTCCAGGCACCGACTACACTGGATGAGATTTTAACTTACACTCAAAGTTATGAAGTAAAACAATATTTAAAAAGATTTGCTTCAACGACGACTTTCCAACAAGCTCTCTACTCAGAATTGCCTCAGAAAAACACATTCGACGATATGGATTTTTTAGCTATGGCGCTCGTTGAAATGACCAAGAAAAGTATTGATTTGAATCAAGGTGATAATTAATGAAAAAGATACTAATTATTAATTTAAGAAGATTGGGTGATGTATTTTCAACTGCACACCTATTGAATTCTTTTGCTGCTGATCCATCTAACAAGGTTTCTATGCTTTGTTACAAAGAAAGTATCAATGCTGCCAAGACATTAAAGAATGTCTCAGAAGTTCATACAATTGATCGCAAAGAAATCATTACACTCAAAACAAACAAGCTTTTTTCTGATGGGTTTGCACTTGAGCGTTTGTTTGAACAACTATCTCCCGTTCGTGAACAAGAGTGGGATTTGGTCATCAACTATTCAAACGATCCGGTTGGAACATATCTGGCTTCCTACTTAAAATCTTCTACTAAGGAAATAGTTGGTGTTCATTACAATGCTCAAAGAAACATTGTAACAAAAAGTGATTGGGAACTTCTCTTTAACGACATTCTCCCGGTCACTCAGTTCGCCCCACTTCACTTTGTTGACTGTTACCACCGCATGGTTGGTATCACACCTCAAAGAGAAGGCGTAAAAATCAACACAAATTCTCAATACAATGAAGAAGCTTTCACAAACATCAATTCTCTTCGTAAAACACAGGGGAGTGAAAGAACATCGAAAGTTATTGCGATCCAAATTAAAACTGCTGATTCTCAAAAAGATATTCCAGAATCAACAATCAGTGAATTAATTGGGCTGATCAATCAAAACCCGCAATTCATTCCTATTCTACTCATTGCCCCGACAGAGCAAGAAAGAAAACTTGCTGAAGCTATCAATGAAAAACATAACAACGAAATTGTAACCGTTGAAGCAGATCTGGAAGCTGTAGCTTCAGTTCTTATGAACATTGATCTTCTCGTAACTCCTGATACCGCCATTAAACACATGGCCGATCTAACAGAGACACCTGTTTTAGAAATCTCTCTTGGTCACGCACCTTTTTTAAAGCAAGGAAGTTATTCAAAAGATTCATTGATACTTTCTGATGTTTTAACTAATAGAAACTTCAATCAGTCCGCAGTACAAACTCAAACAAGAATTACTGCTCAGGACATCATGGTTTCTATTCTCTATTTATTCTCGCGCTCGACTACTCTAAAGCCGCTTCTTTCAGAGGGAGTGACACTTTATAAAACATCTTTTGATGATCTTGGAATCAGTTACTGTCCAGTTACAGGCACGATTGATTCGAAAGTTGAAATCCACAGACTTATGTCTCGTCAGTTAATCAGTGTTCTTTATACTAATCATGAGTCTGACAACGCTTACCATGATGTTTGTTCACTGGATCTGAATGTTGCTACAGATTGGGTTAACCAAGAAAAGGGAATGGTCACTTCAGTAATGAGAGACCTCCTGGGAACACTTCGTTCTCTACTTCAATGTGTAGAAAACCGTAAAAGCTCAAAAGAGTTTGTCATGAACTTAGGAAAGTTGATTTCACATGCTGAAAGCACTTCTCTAGCACAGATACCGACAACAATGTTCAAAACTAAAATTGAATCAATCAATGCAAAAACGTTTGAAGAAAATACAAAAGAAGTTGAACTACTTCTGTATGAACTAAAAACTGACATGCAGAAGATTCTTCAATGTGTGAAAAAACTTGAAGAGCAAATTATAACAATTCGTCTCGAAAAAATGGTTTCAAAAAATCTCGAATCACTTCGAAATTAATTAAACCAGCAACGCAGGATGCGTCTATGAGTAAGTTAACAGAAGATTTAAATAATGAACTCATTCGTCTAAAAGATAAGATTGATCAAGGTCAGAGCTTATCAATCGAAGATCTTAAGGTGATTTTATTGCGTGAACTAAATGAGGAGGATCTTCATGAAAGCAAGCAATAGTGAAATCGTGTCAGTTGATCCAAAAAGTGCTACCATCGCAATTGTCCAGCTTACTCGGTTCGGAGACCTCATACAATCATGTATGGCCATTCGAGGGCTGCGCGAGAGTCATCCTGGTTATCGAGTTATTCTTATCGGACGCTCACAATTTACAAAGCCATTAAATTTTGTGCTGCAAGAACATTTCGATAAAATCTATCACTTTGATACAGCTTCCATTTTTCACAATAGTCAGACAGAAGGTCTAAAGACTGCTAAGTCAGGACTGGAAAATTTTATTTCAAGTTTAGCGACAGAGAAAATTAATGTACTCATCAATCTGTCGTTTTCAAAATCATCTTCTTACTTAAGTTCCATCATTCCGGCAGAACATAAAGTTGGACCTTTTTATGACCTGAATAACAAATTGCAGATCAATGATAAATGGTCACAAGTTCTCTATTCAACTGTTATGCGTGGTTCATTAAATCCATTTTCACTTGTAGATCTCTTCAGAAATATTATTGGCCACAAACCACAAGTTGAAACAAAACCAGCACCTGTCCGTGAGAAGAAAAATTTAATTGTGATTCATCCATTCGCTTCTAGTGAGCGCAAAAGTTGGAAAGTAGAAAAATGGGTTGAGGTCATTTATAAGGCACTCAAAGATAACGATAAATCAACTGTCGCCATTGTTGGTGCAAAAAACGAAGTTATAAAATCTCAACTTATTGTTGAAAATCCCCTGCTAAAACCTCATGCCGCTCGATTGATCAACATGACAGGTAAAACGAGTTTAGAAGAACTCAGTGTTCATCTTCAATCGGCTAAGCTTTTTGTAGGCCATGACTCTATGGTTGGTCACTTGGCAGCTCTGTACAAAGTTCCGAGCTTAACGATCTCGCTGGGTAACGTAAGACCTCACGAAACAACTCCGTACCATGAAAATGCGTATAACTTAGCTCCACGTACGAAATGCTTCCCTTGCTTTCCAAGTGATGCTTGTGCTTATACTCAATGCCATCATGATATTCCCTACCAGGTTGTAAGCAATCTTATTAAACAACTCGTTTCAGAGGCCGGGGTAGATGCAAATTGGCTTAAATCAGCGAACTCTGGCTTTCATTTAAGTTCTGTTAATTTGTATAAGGCCCATTCAGTTAACGGGCAATTGATGCTGGAAAATCTAATCGACAATACATTGGATACCGCAGAGATCTTCAGAACATTTTATAGAATCATGTGGAACTTTGTTATAGGTGATACTGAAACAAATCTTCCTTTCCCAAAATTAAGTAATGGCTCCCATTCAGACTTATTGGCAGCGATGTCTGGTCTTCAGCATTTATATGAGCTTTCAGACTTCGGGATGAAGTATTCACGTTATATTTTAGAAGAAATTTCTTCAGCAACTCCGAGCATCGCGAAGATAAAAGAGTTTTCGAAGAAGATCGACGAAATCGATCATCTCCAATCGCTGGTACAAAAAACATCTCCATTTCTTGCCCCTATCATCGATTACTTTACTGTACGAAAAGGGAATTTATTTGGAGAAAATGTTGTTAAGCTGACAGAAAGCTCGTACTATTGTTTTGAAGAATGCGCACATCTTTGTAGCATCCTTCACGAACTTGTAGAAAACACTATTGCCGAACACAAGCTGGTTACTGGCAAAATTAAATCACGGAATGATTTAACAAAATAGGATCAATGAATGACCGAACTATCGAAACTCAACCGCAATTCGTCTCTGGACTTGGCTTTTGAATCAATCGATTCTTGTTTTGGTTACGTTGATCATATTACCCAGCAAATTCAAAAACTCATTACTGTCTATAATCAAGGCGACACAGAAGCTGCAAACTCTGCTTTTGTTGAAGTCATTGAGCTTATGGATCTTTATATCCAACTCATCTCACGTGTCTATCGTGTTCTGAGAACTGATCTAAAGAACATGAACTTCAAAGATGAAAGCATTCAGAAACTGGAGATTCATCTTCTATCGGTCATGAAGGCGCTTCTTCAAGCTAAGGAAAAGGACGATGTAATCATGCTTTGTGACTTGCTAGAATATGAACTCATCGATAACCTGACTCAGTGGAAGATCAAAATTTTACCCGAATTAAAGAAATTAAGAAATTTCTAAATTCAGATACAACTGAACTCTTAAATTCCCCCTTTAAAGCGCGACCATTGCGACTTACTAAAAGTCATTTTGAAAAAAAATGGAATCAGTCTTTAAAGAATCAATCTCTACATCTTGAAACTAAATTGACCTACAAAGAAGAACTCCGCTCGCTGATGGAATCTATTTCCGAGATAGGACAGTTACCGGCGGCCATACTTTCTTTACCGCTCATAAGTTCATTTGATTCATGTCACGTGCTCGTACACGAAAAAGGTAAACCAGTTGGGCAGAACTACCTGGCCCATTTCGGAAAGACTGCTGATGCTAAACTTATAAGCGTGCAGAGTTTTAACTCTCTTTATAATCTAATTAAAAAAAGTAAGAACAAGATTTTCAATCAAACTCCTAACTTAAAAGAAGATCTCTCTTTAGTGGGGCATTTTCTCGCAAGAGAAATGGATTTGAAGAATCATTCTGTTATTTATATTGTTTCCCGCCATTCCTTTTTATCTCCAACGACCGAAGAGCAAGCTAACTTTCAAGACTTGGCACAATTTCTAAGTCCACTTCTTATTAAAATTCTTGATAAAGAAAAGAATGAATTAAAAAAAGAAGTTCTAAAAAAAGCATTGGAGAATTTCCCCGAGAGAATTGCCGTAAGAAAAGGTCACCAGACAGTCTTTAGTAATCAGCAACAGAATGAGGCCAACGAAAACTCAAACCTGCTCATTTTCCCACTCGAAGGTGAAGATTACACCATGGAGCTGTCAAACTTCAGTAAGGAACAAGTTTCAACTGAGCTTTATCACTCTCAGCGCGTTTCATTGCTTGGAGAACTTCTCAATACTCTTCAACATGAATTATCCAATCCATTGTTCGGTTTGAATCTCACAAGTTCAATATTAGAAAGTGAAGCGACTGATCCTGAGACA
>CBIHOP010000250.1:0-5172 GCA_966211385.1 uncultured Bacteriovorax sp. | reverse complement strand
TTTCAAGAGCTCCGCTCGAAAGATTTGTTTCAACTCCATTATCCATTAAATCTTTAAAGTAAAAGTCACCCGTTTCATCACCGGCCACTTTACATGAATAAAAACTTTTTCCACCCAATTGAGAAATGGCGATCATCGTGTTGGCAGCAGAGCCACCGCAAGAACGTTTATGTTGAACACCATGGAGTGTATTAATAATTTCACTTTGACGATTTTCATCAACGAGAGTCATTAAACCTTTTTCAATGTTGGCCGCTTTCAGGAAAGTTGCTTCCACTTCAAATTCCATATCAACCAGAGCATTTCCAATTCCATACACGTCAAATTTCTTTGCCATAATCTCCCGAGTCCTTTTAAAATAATGGTTAAATTAGGATAATGAAAAAGTTGAAAAAATGAAACAAAATAAACCCGGAAACAAGAGCGAAACGAGGCTCGTTTACTCCAGTGATGGATCTCATCTTAAACTTTGTAAAAAATGCGGTGAGGATCCCTGTGAATGTGTGGATTCACCTGCTGCAGTTGTGACTATCGTGCCAGAAAAAGTCACTTTGAAATTGAAAATTGAAAAAAATCAACGCGGTGGTAAATTGGTGACGGTGATTCATGAGCTGCCACACAATCCCACTTACTTTGAAGACCTCGCCAAAAAATTAAAAAATCATTGTGGAACAGGCGGAACTTTTAAAAAAGAAGGTAAACCGCAAATTGAATTGCAAGGTGACCAACGTGAGAAGGCCATCGTGTTTTTAGAAAAATTGGGCTTCAAAACAAAAAAAAGCGGCGGCTAAAATATTTTATACATATCGTAGCGAGTGCTTTTTCCTTCGTAAGTGGCCGTCGGATTTTTTTTGATAGGATCTGCATCGAGTGGGCGTTTAACAACCACTCTTTGTTTGGCCGTTTTCAAGGCCCATTCCAAAAATTCTTCACTGTCGGAATCATCGCCTACAACTGCTTTAAAAATGCGCATTTCTTTGCGAGGAAGTGCACTCTTTTTCTTTTCAGGCGCAGGATACATGGGATCATAATAAATGACGTCTGGTCGTCGATCATCTGTGATCGTGAAATGTCTAGCATCTCCAAACTTTAAATCAACAGAAGGAAGTGGAAATCTGCGTAAGGCATCTCTTAGCAAAAGATAGACAGCAGGGTGGCGTTCAAAAGAAACGAGATGGGTCCCGAAATGTGAGAGTAAAACGGTGTCTTTTCCCGTTCCGCAAGTTGTATCCCAGACGAGAAGTTTGCTCTGGTGATCATCATTTCTTCCCTTTATTCCAATGGCCTTGGCAAGAGGCTCTTTGGAAACAGCGTAGTTTTGTCGTTGATGGTACGCCATTAAATCATCCCAATCAAAAGACATAAGACCGAGTTCCGCCGAATGATAAAACAATTTATCTTCAGCGTGCGAGAACTCCAAGTAGTCACATAATTCACAAAGCTTACGCTCTGATTCAATTTCTAGGGAAAAAAGCTCAGTTTTTTGGGAAAACTCTTGTAGAAAGCTTGGCCAACTAGAATGGTCTTTATCACTGATTTTTATCTTTTTCTTATCATTCATTCTTCGCTATTATAGACACAAAATTAGAGCTTTTAAAAGGAATGGTATCACCAAATGAATACTCCTAAGACAATTACATTATCGTCAGCAAACTTTAAGAAACTCCCTTACGATCCAACAAAACTTAAGCGCGAGTTAACGAAGTATTATATTTCATCAACAGATTCAGAACAAAAAGAAATGTTGGCAACACTTGGATTGAAAGAATTAAAAGATCTCTTCAACCATATTCCGGACAACGTTAAATTTGATACTGCTCCAACTGTGACTCAAGAATTGGAATATGATGACCTCATCAATCACATGGAGGCACTTGCTTCAAAAAATAAAGTGAAGACTTCATTCATCGGTGATGGATTAAAAAATTACAAAGTCAATGAAATCGTCCCTTATGTGTGTGACCTACGTGGACTGACTACGGCCTATACTCCTTATCAGCCTGAACGTTCTCAGGGAACTCTGCAAACATTGTGGGTGTATTCATCTACGCTTTCGATGCTTACGGGATTCGAGGCGATCAATGCTTCATTCTATGATCGCTCGACAACACTTTATGAAGCGATTATGACGGCCACTCGCCTTGTGAAAAATACAAAAACAGCACTTGTTGCTGGTTCAATTTATCCGGGTGACATCGAAGTTTTAAACACGCAAGCGCAATCGACTGGATACAAAATTGTCGTGATTCCAACTGATAAAGAAACGGGAATTATCGATATCAACGTTGCTCGCAAAATGGCGCAAGAAATCGGTTCAGACCTCGCGTGTATCGCCTTTCCTCAAGTCAACAACTTTGGAAATCTAGAAGATGTTCACGCGCTTACCGATCTTTGTACGGAATTAAAAATTCAATCAATCGCCATCATTGATCCGATGTTACTTGCTACTGATGGACTCATTCCCCCAGTGGAATACGGTTCCCAAAAGCAAGGAGCAAACATGCTCGTTGGTGAAGGACAGCACTTAGCGATTGGACCAAACTTCGGAGGCCCGGGGCTTGGCATTTTTGGTATTCGTTATAACGACAAAAACAAAAATGACATCCGTTCAACGGCCGGAAGATTCGTTGGTCGCGCTAAAGACATCAACGGAAAAGAAGCGCTTTGTATGGTTCTTTCTACTCGCGAACAACATATTCGCCGTGAAAAAGCGACTTCGAACATTTGTTCAAACCAATCATTTGTCGCTTCGGCCGCAGGTGCAGCTATCTTAGCTCGCGGTGAAGACGGAATGACTGAAGCGGCACTAGCTGGTCGAGACTACGCTCTACAAATGGCGCAGGTTCTTACTCAATACAAAGGAGTAAAACTCGCTTTCCCATCAACTCCTTTCTACAATGAATTCGTCCTTGAACTTCCAATGAAAGTTTCTGAACTTCAAAAGAAAGCTCAAGCGGCCAACATTCAGTTAGGTATTGATGTTTCTGATCGTTTAAAAGATGGTCGCAATCTTCTTCTTCTTTCTTTCTTCGACGTGCACACAGATGAAGATTTAGAAAAGTTAGAAACGTTCTTCACAAATAATTTCGAAGCACTTGAAAATGATGATTTCCTTCCAGAAATTCCAGAAAACTTTTTACGATCTACACCTGTTGGTCTTCCATCATTCGATATCAATGATGTGAAAAAGTTTTATAAGCAACTTGCTGATTTAAACGTATCACCGGATGACAACATCTACCCTCTAGGTTCATGTACAATGAAATACAATCCGTACATCAACGATTGGGCCGCGGGTCTTCGTGGATTTACAGATGTTCACCCTCAAGCTCCGATTGAAGATGTTCAAGGATCACTTGAAATCCTCTACAACATTCAAGAAATGTTCAAATCAATTACAGGTCTTCCAGCTGTGACGACACAGCCAGTGGCCGGCGCTCAAGGAGAACTTGTTGGTTTAAAACTTTTCCAAGCTTACCACCGCGATCGTGGTGAAGAAAAAGGAAGAGATATTCTTCTTATCCCTCGCTCTGCCCACGGAACGAATCCTGCAACAGCAACAATGGCCGGGTTTGAAACAAAAATGGTCGATGGCCAGCAATATGGAATCGTGATCATTGAAGCAGACCAAGAAGGGCACATTGACTTCAATCAATTGAAACACGAAGTTGAAAAATATAATAAACGCATTGCTGGTGTAATGGTTACTAATCCAAATACATCAGGACTTTTCGAAACTCGTTTCAAAGAAATGAGTGACCTCATCCACAGTGTTGGTGGATTAGTCTACATGGACGGCGCAAACATGAACGCCATCGCTGGATGGATCGACCTTAACAAAATGGGTGTCGATGCTGTTCACAACAATCTTCATAAAACATGGACGATCCCACATGGTGGTGGTGGTCCAGGTGACGGCATTGTTGCTGTTTCTCACCGTCTAGTTGATTACCTTCCAGGTATTCAAGTTGTAAAAAAAGGCGATACATTTGATGTGGTGAGAGCTCCAAAAACTATCGGCTCATTCCACCGTCACGTAGGAAATTTCGCTCACAAAGTTCGTGCTTATACTTACATCAAAGCGCTGGGTGGAAACGGAACGAGACAAATGTCTGGAGTAGCCGTTCTCGCTGCCCGCTACCTCTATGAAAAATGTAAGACTATTTACCCGTCCCTTCCGGAAAATTGTGAAAACGTTCCTCGTATGCACGAGTTCATTCTGACCATTTCAAAAGAAACGTTCGAGCGTATTGAAAAAGGCGGAACACCAAAAGCTCAAGCGATCGCTAAAATTGGAAAACTCTTTCTCGACTTCGGTCTCCATGCTCCAACGGTTGCTTTCCCAGAGATCTACGGTCTCATGATCGAACCGACAGAGTCATACAGCAAAGCAGAGCTTGATCGTTTCGTAGAAGTCGTAAAAGCGATTCATACTATGATTAACGAAACACCTCACGTTCTTCAAACCGCTCCTCACTTCACACCAGTTAAAAAGGTAGATGAAGTTGAGGCCAATAAAAATTTAACGTTCATGGAAGTTCTCAACAATCTTCCGAAACTTTATTCGAATGCCATTGATCCGATCAAACTTTCGACGATGAATATTGCGGATGTTTGCAGCCAGATTGAAAAGGCGCATGCTAGTTCAAAAGCTTAAATAAAAAGGGCCCTTTATAAAAGGGCCTTTTTTTTTGCTTCAGCTGATCCAACTCTCTAAAAGTTAAATTATTGTTTCTCACTTTTGAACACTGTAGAAATGCTCCACTGGAGCATTTCTTGGATCAGCTACTCCGGCCAGTAAAAAGCGTGATTGTCTTCACTCATTTTTCTAAATGTCTTTGGATCACGACGAAGTTTTTCTTCTAACGTCTGCCAAATTTTAAATGGTGTTCTCTTTGGATCTCTTAAAATCATTTTTGTCTTCGGCGAAATTTCAACTGCTCCTCTGACAATTCCTTCCGTGAAGGCCACTGTGTATTCTTTGAAAGGATTTATGCGTTTTCCATTAATGCGTGCCTGAGCAATCTTTGATCCAAACGGAGTTTTGATCCAATCAATTGTCATTCCTGAAAATGAAAGTGGCTGCCCAAAGTGAGCTAGAGTTTCGCAGACAAGTTTCAGCATTGATCCACTGACTTTCGTTGTATAAATATTCCATCCATACACATCATT
>CBIHOP010000249.1:0-5175 GCA_966211385.1 uncultured Bacteriovorax sp. | reverse complement strand
ATTTTAAAGGTCACTGCTAAGGATATGGCGGCAAAAGATGTGGGAGAATATTATCCCATTTCTCTCGCACCGCTGGAGTCACTCACAAAAGTTCCTTGTACGATGTATCTTGAAATCGATCAAACGTACAAAATCCTTGCTCGCACTAATGATCCATTCGCTGCTAGTTTTGCAAAGGCCAGAGACTTACATGTCGAAAAGCTCTACGTAAAAAGCACTGATCGACTGACGGTTGTTAATAACATCTCATTAAAACTGATCGAGAAAATTACTTCTGCTTTGAAAAATGCCGGCAATCTCCCTATGGATAAAAAAGTAGAGTTGCTGAATGAAGGTTATGAATTCGCAGCGGCCAATCTTTTTTCGAATGAGGAAATTAAACAAGAGATGCAAGAGATTGCCACAGCTTCAGCAAAAGTCATGCAGGATGTGGTCAAAGACAGTACTCAATTGAAAAATTTGTTAGCAACTATGCTCAATAATAAAAGCGGCTACATCTTCACGCATTCTCTAATATCAAGTTACGTTGCCAATCACATTATCAAAAATGTGACTTGGGGTGGAGAAGGGCAGGGAGAAAAAATTAATTTCGTGCTCTTCTTTCACGACATTTATCTTGCCCCACTTTATCTGAAGTATCCTCAATTGAGTCTTGAACAAGAAACACTCATGAGCAAGCAACTATCTGATAAAGAAAAAGAGATTTTTCTCAATCACGCGAAGCTCGCCGCTGAATTAGTTGTGAGTTACAAACGCTGCCCAATGGGGGCCGATGTCCTTATTAAACAACATCATGGAATGAAAAAGGGAACAGGTTTTGCTCTCAAATTCCCTGAAGATCTATCACCACTTTCTAAAATTCTCATAGTGGCCGAAGCTTTCGTAGAACAGTTTATGTTGTGTGAACGAGAAAAGAGAAAAGTGGAAATGAAACTTATCATTCCAAAGTTGACGGAAGAGTTTCAATCGCAATCATATATTAAAATCGTGCAGACGCTGACGACACTTCCGCTTTAGTCAAATTATGACAAAATATTAATTTTCATTTTCAAATTTTGAGGCATAAGCTTGGATAATGAAAATTTTCATCTCACTCGTTTTGTCGCTCTTCCTTGTGACCGGACAGTTAATGGCCCAGGAGGTCATTCATGATCCAAATCTTGATTTAAAAGTAAACATTCAGGAAGAAGAACATTTCATTAATCGCAACAATGTCCAATACATTAATTGGGGAGTTCCACTTGTCTTTGCGGCCTACGGAGCACTATTTTGGGATTGGGGAAGGAATGCTGGATTCACGTTTCGAGATGAAGGTTGGTTTACTAAAAACACTTATGCAGGTGGAACAGATAAATTGGCCCATATGTATTCACATTATCTATTAACACGTTCCAGTTATGCGTTTTATAGACATAGTGGTCTTACTCATGAAGAGGCGCTCAAACACTCTTTTATTCTTGGATCCGCTGTTGGACTGATGATTGAGGTTGGTGATGGGATAAGCCATTATGGTTTTGCTGTTAATGATCTCATTAGTGATTTGGCCGGAATTGGACTGGCCCATCTTCTAAACCAAAACAGTTATCTTGATGAACTTATCGGATTTCAATTGTGGTGGTGGAATGATGATACCGCCACTGGAAGGCACAATAAGGGAGAAAAGCTTCGAGATCCTATTGATGATTATAATAATCAAAAATATGTTTTTAATTTTAGAATGGCCGCGATTCCAGGTGTGAAAGACTTTATTGGAACTCGCTATTTAAATTTGGATTTAGGTTATATGTCTCGTGGCTATAAAACGACAAACGCTAATAATTCGGAAACAGTACGACATCTCTATACAGGTGTTTCTATAAACTTTTCACAACTACTTAAAGATTTATTTCCTAATAGTGAATTTGCTCAAGGGGCAGCCGCTGTTACTCGTTACTATCAATTACCATATTCATCAATTGAACTTACAAAATGGGACGATCGTGATTAGAAAAATACTTTGTTTGTTAAGCTTCTTGACTCTATCTACTCAGGTCTTAGCAGAATCTCCAGATGCCTTTCAATTAAAAAGAAATTATCTGGCGATTGGTGACCGTTCCACTCCAATCAAAGCTGAGTTCGGTTTTATCTTTCCCGCTTTTAAAGAAGGTAATCTCTATTTGGGATATCATCAGAAGTCATTCTGGGATATCAACAATGGATCATCACCAGTGGTGGATAGTAACTACAATCCCCAAATTCTCTATAAACTTAATGAATGGAAAGATATTGAATGGACTCTTGGCATTCTTGAGCACCTATCGAACGGGCAAACGGGAAATCGTTCTCGGGGAATTAATATGTCAACGCTTCAAGGAATCAAGCGATTTAAAGAAAGTTGGGGTGAACTGGATCTTGGTTTAAAACTGCTTGCGACTTACAAGATGGATAACGGTAGTCCTGATATGAATAATTATTTTGGACCTTGGGCCGCAATCATGCGTTTAAAAAACTTCATCCCCGGTTTAACATTAAATCATCGATTTGAAGTTCGATATCATTCGGGTGGAAAATCAGGAACAAAATTTGAAAACGGCAACCTTGAAGGAGGGGTGTTTCTACAACCATCTCAAAATGCTCTTTTTGATCTATACCTACAATACTTTACAGGAAGAAATGAATATTTCCTGGCCTATAAAGAGTATCATCGTAATGCCCGTTTGGGATTGTCTTTTAACTTCTAATTTATTGGACAATAGATATTGCGAAACTCAGTCTGCTTATCAATCGCATCCCATTCGAGACTCTCGTCGCTTAGATCCCAATTTTGATATTTGACTTGAAGGTAATGAACGAGTTCATGAACGACAGAATCATCCATGCAGCGTTTATTTCGACGATAGTAATCAGCGTCGTCTAAAATATAAACTTCGTTGTTATCGACAGCAAAAGCGTTTGTGAAAACGTCTGGACGAAAGCCCCATTGTTTTTCAAGTGCATCCTGGAACTGTTTTAGGGGAGTGTTGCTTTTGAAATAGAATTTTGGAACTTCAACATCATCACGTTTTGTGAGTTTTTTCATTTCCAGAGTTTTTTCTAACAGGAAATCCAGTGAGTATTTGAGCTTTGCGGGTTTGCGGGCCGCTTCTGCGTAGGTTGCCAGTGAAAAGATTGAGAGAACAATGAGGATTAGTTTTTTCATGAAGAAAGTTTAGGTTGGCCGAAAGACTATTTCAACCAACCTAAACTTACACTATTTCGACTTATGAGTATAAGACCCATCCCAATTAGGTGGAGGTGGCACTTCCATAAAGTCTTCGCACATGTGCAGCATGCGCGCAAAACTCGGATCTGTTGGAAATTTCGCAAGAAGACCTTTGAAAATCTCTGCCGCTGCATGAAACTTTTGTTCTAAGTAAAAACTAAACGCCAATTCATACTCGGCCAGACTTTCTGTTTCATTAATGAGTGGGTGACTCGGGTGAAGAACTTCGTAAATGGTTACTGCGTTTTCCTTTCCTTTAACTTTTACTTTGTCGAGTGTGCGGAACACGAATTCTTTTTGCAGATCCGCTGGAATCGCGTTTTTAGTGTATTCGGAAATGTTCAGCTGAACCCCGTAATACTTACAAAGCGATTCGAGACGGGCACCGAGGTTCATGTTGTCACCCAGGGCCGTATAAGAAAAAATCTGATTTGATCCCATGTTACCAACTGAACACTCACCTGTATTGAGTCCGATACCATGCTTGAATTGCGGGAAACCTTCGCGAGCAAATTCTTCATTGATCGGAGGGAGTCGCTCAATCATTTGTATCGCGCCTTTAATGGCCCAATACGGATGATTTTCAAGATCTACCGGTGCTCCCCCATAAGCAACCATGGCGTCCCCGCTATATTTATCAAGAGTACCTTTGTGCTCAAAGAGTGTGTCCGTCATCATGGTCATGTATTTATTCAAACAGTGAGTGAGTTGTTCCGGTGTAAGTTTTTCAGAAATGCTGGTGAAGTCACGAACGTCTGAAAAGAACACAGTGATGTTTTTCTTTTCACCACCCAAACGAACTTTCTCTGGATTCTTAAGGAGATCATTAACAATTGAAGGAGCAAGGTAACGAGAAAATGTTCCTTTGATTTTTTTCTTCTCTTTATTTGATTGATAGAAGTGGAGAAATGTCGACCACGAATAACAATTTAAAACAGCGAAGAGACAGAAGAACAGTCGATTGTTATAGCCTTGCGGGATGAAATAATAGGTATCAAGTGCGAAAAGACCGGCCACGATCGTAATGACACTGACAAAGTCCAAAACCGCGTTTCCAAAAAGCATGACGATGATGATGAGAGCACAACCGATCCCCATCATGGTCCACGACATTTGAGCAGAAGTATTCTCTGAGACAAAAAACTTTCCTTCAAGAAGCATGTGAACCATGTTCATGTGGAAAACGATTCCTGGAAGGATGGGATCAACAGGAGTATTTCTTAAGTCGTTTGCACCGAAAGCAGTTGAACCAACAAAGACAAGTTTGTCTTTGAATATTTTTTTCATCTCAGGATCATCTGGTTTTGATCTAAAAATATCGTAGATGCTGACTTGAGGAAAATGATCCAATCCACCTAACCAACGAACTTTAGCTTCTCCATTAAAATTGACAAAAAGTTTTCCTTTTTCAGTCTGGAGAAAACTCTCTCCCGGATTAGAAACAACTTTGGTTTTTTTTCCTGTGAATTTTTCATACGCAAGTAGTGAGAACGATGGAAAGTAGAGTGTCCCAACATTGGTAACGATAGGGTAGTGGCGGAAAACACCATCAACGTCAGCTTGAGCTTCAATGTGAGCAAGACCTGTTTCCGTATTGGTTAAAACTTCGACTGGAAAAACTTTTTTCTCAATGATGTGTTCGCGAAGATCACTGCCCGCGGTGATGGTTGCATCCATCATGTAGTTCATCATCAGTTGATCAGGAGGATCTTTGAAGAATTTTTCCTCATCGAGAGCTTCATCTTCTTTTCTGGCCACAGAATATGGAAGAATAATTTTTTTTGAAGGATTGGACTCGAAATCTTTAATGGTGTTGGCAAATTGAATATCAGGTGATTCCGCATTACAGGCGATTTCAGGTTCTGAAAAGAAAACGTCGAAGGCCACAATCTTAGCGCCAAATCCATTTAAACGAGTAATAAGTTCAATGTGCT
>CBIHOP010000248.1:0-5192 GCA_966211385.1 uncultured Bacteriovorax sp. | reverse complement strand
ACTGGAGCTTCAGAATCTAAAAGTGATTTTTGAAATTTTGAATCTTGAAGACGAGCTAGAAGAATCGAATTTCCAAGGAAGAGAATCGCAAGAACAGCAGTGATTTTCGTCATGATGTTTCCGCGAGTTGAACTAGACATGATTGACTCTGATCCAGCAGCTGTCATTAATCCCGCTTCTGCTCCTTTACCAAATTGTAGAAGTACTACGATGATCAAAAGAACTGAGATAATTGCTTGAAGAACCATGAGTGAAGTTGTCATTACTATATCCTTAAATGAGATCTAAAAAATATGTCTTAAAAATAGCAGGTTTTTCGATCCTTGCAAAGCTTTTAGCGCTGCATGCTACCGCTGACACAGAGCTGCTTAAAATCTTGGGCCTTTAAACTTGCTCCGCCAACCAGCGCTCCATCAATATTTGGTTTATTGAGGAGGGAGTCGATATTGTCCGGCTTCACAGATCCTCCGTAAAGAATCACTGTCGCCTCCTTATTATGCGGAAGTTTTCCGCGAATAAAGGCGTGGGCCTCTTCTGCTTGCTCAGCAGTCGCCGTTTTTCCTGTGCCAATGGCCCAAACAGGCTCATAGGCCACAAGAATTAAATGGGCCTTGTCTGCAGGAATATTCTGAAGACCAATTGTGATCTGACGATCTAGAACTTCGAAAGTTTTATTAGCTTCGCGCTCTTCCAGAGTTTCACCAACACAGAAGATAACTTTTAGATCGTGTTTAAGAGCGTTCAAAGTTTTTTTATTCAAAAGCTCATCGCTCTCACCAAAGATCGTACGTCTTTCAGAGTGACCAATGATAACGAATTCTGCTCCGATATCTGCAAGAGCAACCGGAGAAATTTCTCCCGTGAATGCACCTGAATCATGTTCCGAGCAATTTTGAGCGCCGATTTGAATCGCACCAGTGGTAAACGCCATTTCTTTTAGGATAGGAATGTGCAGAGCTTGAGGAGCGATCCATGCTTTGCACTTGAGATCCATTTTCATCTTCGACATTTCGATGAAGAAGTCAGACATCTGTTGCAATGTCTGGTTCATTTTCCAGTTTCCGACAATGTGGATCTCTCTCTTCTTCATAATATCCTTTTTAATCAATTCCAAATTTCAGAGCTTGAATACCTGGAAGCGTTCCATTCTCAATGTACTCGAGAGAAGCTCCACCACCAGTAGAAATGTGAGACATTTTATCAGCAACACCAGAAAGATTAACTGCTGAAACAGAATCTCCACCACCCACTAATGTGAAGGCATCAATGCTAGCAAGTGCTTTCGCTACACCAAAAGTTCCTTTCGCGTAATTTGGATTTTCGAAAAGTCCCATTGGTCCATTCCACAGAACTGTCTTCGCACTTTTTAAGTGGTCAGTGTAGTTTTGAAGTGTAGAAGGTCCAATGTCGAGACCGATCATATCGTCAGGGATATTTGTCTGTCCGATATCTGAAGGTGCTCCACCAAATTCAGCAGAAGCTAGATGATCGCTTGGAAGAACGATTTTATTCTTCGATGGCATTCCGAGAATTCTTTTCGCAAGAGTTACATCTTCATCAGAGCAAAGTGATTTGCCAACAGTGTGTCCTTTTGCTTTTAAAAATGGATACGCCATAGCGCCACCGATAAGCAGCTTATCAACGTTGTTGAGAAGCGCTTCGATGATTTTAATTTTATCAGAAACTTTTGCACCACCAACGATGGCCACGAATGGTTTTGTTGGATTGTGAACAACTTTATCGAGAGCTTCGAGTTCGCGTTTCATCAGAAGTCCAGCGTAAGCTTTGTTCTTGAAGAAAGCATTGATCTCATAAGTTGAAGCGTGTTTTCTGTGAGCAGCTCCAAAAGCGTCGTTTACGAAAACATCACCGTAAGTTGAAAGTGTGCGAGCGAATTCACGATCGTTTCCTTCTTCTTCAGCATGGTAGCGAAGGTTTTGAAGCAAAATGATTTTTGATTCATTTAAACCAAGAAGTGTTTTGATTCCACGATCAAGAGCTGTCTCAGTTAAAGTCACTTCCATCCCTAACTTTTCAGCTAGGTATTTTGCTACTGGCTCCAGCGTGTAAGCAGGATCCACTTTTCCTTTTGGACGGCCGAAGTGGCTCATGAGTACTAATTTTTTTGCTCCCGTCTCAAGAATAAAACGGATCGTCTCAAGGGCTTCATCAACACGTGTTGTGTCTGAAATTCTTGTTGGATCTTTTTTATCCATCGGTACGTTGAAATCAAAACGAGCAAGAACTCGTTTATCTTTTGCTTGAGCTTTGAAACTTTCGTCAGTGATAAATTTTATTGCCATTTGCTTCCCATGAAGTTTACGAGGTCAAGAACGCGGTTAGAGAATCCAGCTTCGTTGTCGTACCAAGAAACAACTTTAACAGTGTTTCCGATAACGTTCGTTAAACCTGCATCCAGACATGAAGAGTGTCTCATGCCCATGTAATCCACAGAAACTAGCTCTTCAGTTTCAAAACGTAAAATTCCTTTTAAAGAAGTTTCTGAAGCTTCTTTAAGAGCTGCATTGATTTCTTCTTTTGTTGCAGTCTTCTTAAGAGTTGCAACGAAGTCAGTTAAAGAAACGTTTGGAGTTGGAACGCGGAAAGAGTATCCGTCTAGTTTTCCTTTTAATTCTGGAATAATTTCGCCAACAGTTTTTGCTGCCCCTGTTGTCGTTGGAATGATTGACATTGCTGCTGCTCTTGCTCTTCTCTTATCAGAGTGAGATCCATCAAGAAGCATTTGATCAGATGTGTATGAGTGAACAGTCGTCATGAATCCTGTTTCAATTCCAAACTTATCGTTAAGAACTTTTACGATAGGAGCAAGACAGTTTGTTGTACAGCTTGCGTTTGAAACCACGTGGTGTTTTGCTGGATCGTAAATGTGGTCGTTAACACCCATTACGAAAGTAGCATCAAGTCCTTTTCCAGGAGCGCACATGATAACTTTTTTAACTGTTCCATGAAGATGTTTTGAAAGTCCTTCTTTATCTTTGAAGACACCAGTTGAATCGATAACAACTTGAACACCAACATCTCCCCAAGGGATTTCTGCAGGATCACGTTGAGCGTAGAACTTAATCGCTTTTCCGTTGATCGTTACAGTGTCACCTTCCAATTTCACTTCACCATTAAATGGACCGTGAACAGAATCGTATTTGAAAAGGTGAATATATTGTTCTGGTTTACCAGGATTATTAACAGCAACAATTTCGAAATCAAAATCTTTGCGGTTGAAAAATTCACGGAGAACAGTTCTTCCGATTCTTCCCATACCGTTGATACCAACTTTAATTTTAGGCATAAAAACTCCGTTGAAATGAAGAGAGCGAGATTAAATAAAGGTGGCCCATAGTAACGATTTTCAGACGTTCTGTAAAAGAAAAACGCAGTGGGCCAGCGAATGCCGGACCACTACATTTTAGAGTGTTTTTATCTTATGAATTAGCGAGAAATTGTTTTGAAAATATTGCTAAAGAAGCTCCCAATGGCCTCGAAAAAGTCCTTAAAAAAGTTCCTCGGAGCATCATTCACGACAATGTCAGGCAGGCTGCTGCTTTCACCTCTACCCGCAGTCGTTGCTGTTCTAGGTGGCGTGACTTCCATTTTCGGTTGGGCCCCTTTTGAACGAAGGATCTCGTCCACTTTTTGCTCCATTGCCGCTCCAAGTCCAGCTTCATAATCATCCATCACTGTCTTTCTTCCCCCTGGTAACCAGGTTTTTTTCACCGGTGAGGCGTTTTTACAAGTCTTCCCTTGGTAGAGACCAATAGGTTCACTTAGAACTGCCGGGATGTCTGAATTATTCGGAACTTCTTTATCGTTACCGGCCACTCCTGTTCCCAGATTTGAACCAGAAGTGATTTTAGTCGTTTCTAAAATTCCTGAGAACCACGGAATGTCGAACATGTGTTCGCGACGAGCATGCATATCACTTGAATAGTATGGAAGGGGCTCGATCACAACAGCATTTGGTTTTTTAACCATATTTGAGCAATAAATATTTGCTTCTTCCGCTGGGTACTCATATTCATCGCAGAGACCTAATGTGTGCATGTATTCATGAAGCATCACTCGAGGATCACTTCCAGTTGTCATGACGGGAATCCCACCCTCATACGAAGAACCACCATGATAATCGAGATTTTTTACGATCATCGCTTGATCAGCACCTTTCTGGGCAGTGAGCTCGTTGAGTTTTTCCGTGTTATCACACGTCACCGTCCTTTGCATGATCTCGCCTTTTTCGTTTTTCATGCGGCTTCCACAATCCAGTTCATCAGGCTTCAAAAGATGCACTTCAAATTCAACTTTATTTTTGTTGAATGGATAAGTATTTTTCATGGTCTCAGCAACAGCATTGGCCTTCGACATATCTGTTTGATCTGTATAAATTACAAACTTAACAGCATGTGCTTCGCTCATCATGAGAAGAAAAATTGGTGTTAAGAGAAATAAATTTTTCATTGTGCCGTCCATGTTAGGCTTTTTTTAGCTGTCATTTTTTTCTCATCGAGTGATTCGATTTTATAACTTTTTGCTGAACTAATTTCAGTTGTAAGTGGAAATTTCACTACCCGCGAAACAGGCTTCTTAGACAAATTTTTTATTTCAATTTTGCCCGGTGCTTTTTTATGATCAGTGCTTTCGTACACACTGAGAGTATTGAGTTGAACATGTTTGTCATAAATTAATTTATCGTTTGCATCGTAGAGATAAACGATAAAGTTTGCATTTTCCTCATAACGGCCGGAATCACAAAATTCTTCTTCCAGCTTGAATGCGGAAGAAATCTGCGCGTCTGTTGCTGGATCAACTTTTAAAACTGCGCTCAACGTTTTTCCACATACACCTAGTTCTTTTTTTAACCTTGTTTCAGCAAAGGTTTGTGTAAAAAGCGATGAAGTAATTAAAAGGCAGACCGATGAGATCGTAAAAGCACCAATTTTCATAAAAACTCCTAAACAACTTTTCGGAATTTAGGAGAGACTCTTGAGGGGGACTACTTGAATAAGAAGCAATTTGTTGATCAGTTAAACGCAAAGGATGATGTCCTTTCACCCTTCTTAGTAAAATACATCACTACGGCCGAAGGCAAAGATGGAAAGAGCTATCTCAATATCATTCTGGAAGACAAAAGTGGTGAAATTGATGCCCGAAAATGGCACGGAGATGAGCTCGTTATCGGA
>CBIHOP010000247.1:0-5199 GCA_966211385.1 uncultured Bacteriovorax sp. | reverse complement strand
CGCTTATTGCTGTTGAATACGAACTAGATTTTTTACCGGCGTACGCACACCTGTTGACGGATTTTTAAAGAAAAAACTCACGTAATCAAAAAGGTCAAAAACTTCAGGAACGACTCTTGTTCCGGCGGCTTCAATGTTCACATAATAACCGCGAGACTTAAGCTCTTTTACGAGCGCCACTACGTGCGGAACATGAGAAGGATGTAGAGGATCTCCACCAGTGACAGAAACGTTTTTAATTTTTCCGTTATAACCTTCGTTATAAACTCTCGTCAGGATTTCCTCGAGTTCAGTTTCAGAAGATTGATCAAATTCCCAAGTATCTTTTGAATCGCAGTTCAAACAGCCAACGGAGCAGCCTTGATAGCGGACAAAAATCTGCGGGCGTCCAACGAAGAGACCTTCGCCTTCAGTCGCACGGTAAATAGAATTGATCAGGTGTTTTGACATAATTTTCCCTAAGGTGTTTTTGTACTCCTCGGGGGTGAGAAGTGCAATTAAATCATGTAAAAAATTCCCGGTTTGGTGTTAAAATAGACTTATGAAAACAATAGCTGAGCTCTATGCTGAGACAATCGAAAAACTTAAGAACGATCAACGCCCCCGTTTGATGTTAACCCCTGAACTTCGGGAGCAGATCAAAACGGCGTGGACAGAAGCACTTGCTGGAAAAAACCAAGATAGTTTCAAACATATTTTCTTGTTACTTGATCACACTCACCAGACAACGAGCGAGTTTAACGAGCTTTTTTTCAGAACCTTGAAAGAAATGAAGAATTCTGAACTTATCATTTATGCTCTGGCCGCTTCCAGAAAACATGTCATTGAACATAGCTTTAAAACAGGTGAGATTATTTCTTACGAATATTTTGAGGCCTTAAAAAAGTTGCTCGCGGAAAAAAATCCCGAAGTTAAAGAGTGGACGTTGAGAACAATTGAAACTCTAGGGCCGATGAGCATACGCTTAAAACAGGAAGTCATGAAAGCAAAACCCGGACTTCTCTCTCTCCTGAACAAACATCAAAAAGCGAGCTCTCAGATCATTGATTATCTCGAGAACGAATGGAAGAGGATTAAACTTTGAGCAGTGATGATGAAGTAAGAAAATATTTGAACGGAAAACATGATCCGCATTCGCAGTATAAAAAACTGCAGACGTATACGAACGCCGCTAATCTTCCTCTATTTGAAAATGATTATCACGAAACTCATCACGTAAATATTGTTCCAGACAAATCAATTGCTCCCGCAAAATTCATTCCTGATCCACTTATTCCCAATAAATTTCGAGCGCACCCGACAACAATTCGAGCTATGCGGAAAGAACTTTTCATGGGCGGAGAAGATTTTGTTGATCTCGAGCACATCATCACTTGCGCATCATGCAAACAAGAACTCGATCTGCAATTCTGGCACTTTTGCCCGTTTTGCGAAGCCTCGTTCACAAAGTTCTAAAACAAATTTTCTCATTTCGTCTTTCAGCAATGTTAAGCTTTGTTAGATTTTAATAATTTACTAGGACGCTCTGCTATCTGTAATGTGATTTTCACAAACATCATAGGAATAATGTTGCGCTTGCCGTTTAAGGAGTAAGAATGAAGAGAGAGAATGCTTACCTAAGTGACAAACAAATCGCTATCTTAAAAGATAAATTGCTTGCTGAGAAAGAACGTATATCCAACAAAAAACTTGAGCAAGAAAAATATCAACTCGATAAAAATGAACTCTCTGACCCTTTAGATGAAGCGAGTGTAAACACGCAAACATCTCACGATATCCGTTTCATCAATCGCGAAAACTTCTTTCTAAAAAAGGTTAACAAATCGCTTGATGCCATCGTTCGCGGGACTTACGGTCTATGTGAAGAGTGTGATGGAGAAATCGGATTTGAGCGTCTAAATGCTCGTCTAACGGCCGAACTTTGTATCATCTGCAAAGAAGAAGCTGAACAAGCAGAAAACAACAATGTTTTCGAAAAGCGCTCTAAGTCTTTAGGTCGCGCTCTTCACGAAACAAATCGCTAATTTTTAAATTTAGTTTCGATAATAAAAAAGGGCCTCATGATGAGGCCCTTTTTTTTATTTGAGTTGGGTGTATTCGCCAACCGAATGCTGGTATTGATTAAGTTCTATATAACGAATGTTTTTATCTTTGCTCTTCAATTCTTTTAAAAGTTCCGCTTCTTTTCCTCTGAAATTATCATTGAGCTCGACCTTGTAGACTTTTCCACTCACCCGCGTGTGCTTCTTGATATAAGTTTGAAGTCCGGCAAAGAGATTCTCTGAATCTGCATGAACGCCGACAATCAACTCACCCAGTTTATACCCGTCACAAATCGCTTGTGATTTTTCCTGAGGTTCCAGTCCACCGACTGAACGAATATCAAACTGACCTTTTTCTAATTTAAACCAGGCGCACGTATCAGACGATTTTGCGATGAGTGAAAGCCCCTGTCCTCCGCAGTGAAGATACAGATCGACGGAATCTTTTTTTGATTTTTCAATCATCCCCATCAGGCCTTCTTCTAATCCCTCTCTAGGAAGCGTAATCGCCTCATGCTCGTTAAAACTAACCAGCCTTAGGGATTCGGACTGCTCAAACCAACACGCTCCTTCTGAGAGCGTTTGAACAACGGTCTCCTGAGCGCGACCCAATGTCGGCATCAGCAGCATGGCCAGAATGATAAGTTTAGATTTCATACCAAACCTATCGGACATTCATTTTTAAAGTTTACTTTTTTAGTGTGCTATTTGTTTTTCTGTGATACTAGGCACTTATGCGCGATTTAATCTATATTGTGGTCGAGTCCTTTTACAAAAAAGTCATCGGCGATGTTCTCATTGGCTATCATTTTGAAAAATTCCGTGACCCGGAGGTTCTTGAACATCATCTTGATAGGCTGGTTGGTTTTTGGGAAATGCAATTAACAGGCTCGATCACTAAACCACTTGATCGCGGCTTTCAACTTCTCTTCACTCATCTGCAATTAAGACTTAATCGCGGTGAGCTTGGCAGATGGATCCTGCTTTTTCACCAAACGCTTGATGAACTTCAAAAAGAGTATGACAAAGAAGCGACAACTGAAGATTCAGAACAAATGAAAATCCTCATTGAAGAATGGAAAAAGAAAATCGAATTTTTTGAAATGCGCTTTAAAGCTCATCCGCAAATGTTTCAAAAATAACTAGTGGCCCGCAGGAGATGCTGTGCCTTCGTGGGCGGCCGGTTTTTTCGGGATGTGAACGGGTTTTCTTTGAACAGTTCGCTTTGGATTAACGGCGTGAAATTTTAATATCACGAGATCTTCAAGAATGGGCTCGCCTTCTACGCGATCAAATAGCCAATTTCGAGAATAGTATTGATTGAGTCTTGTGGCCTCTGCTTTTGCTTGTGCCTCAGATTCAAATTCCAGCGCAAAAAATTGCAATTTCAGATATGAGAGTCCTTTCGCCGAAACTTTATTCACACCAGGAACATAGTCAGCAAAATTAATCGGTGGAGCCGTTTTATCGAGTTCGGCCCCAGATTCGGCCAACAAATGGGCGAATTCCTCTTCAGTGTATTTTAATCCGGCTTCATCATGTTTTTTTGAACACCCTAAAGTCAAAACCAAAATGGCACTGATGAGAAATTTAATCATCTTTTTTTGCCTCTGGCAGGACTCGCTTTCGTTCTCTTATAACGAGGAGTCGATGTAGACTTCACAACCTTCAAGTGTTTTTTCTCTTGAGGTTTTGTTTTCGTGAAAGCTTTTTTCTTAAGTGTCTCAAGCTGTTTTTTCTTTTTGTCGATTTTCTTTTCAACTGGCTTTTCTTTCGCTTTGATGGCCGCGAATTTCTTTTCGTCAAACGAAGTTAGCTTTAATGCCGTTTGATTTTTAATCGCTTCATTAATACGTGAAACAATATTGATGTCTTTAGGTGTTACCAGGTTGTAAACGAAACCTTCTTTTTGATTTCTTCCTACACGACCACAACGGTGAATGTAATAAACGGCTTCAAAAGGTAGATCAAAGTTCATCACCCACATGAGATCTTCAATATCCATACCACGGGCCGTGATATCAGTTGTGATCAGCACTCCGCCTTCTTTCAAGAAAAGATCGTAAGCTTTTTTACGCGCCTTCGCTTCCATCTCTCCGTGAAGTGCGTGAAATTTAATTTTTGAAAACTTCGCCTGTAGTTCCGGTAGAAGTTTATCAACAGTGTCGTGTTTATTAACAAAAATGAGTCCGCGTCCTTTAGCTTCATTTTTGATGAACGCTTCAGTCATTTTTAATTTTTCATTATCTTTTACGTAGATATTGAAAGTACGAACTGTTTGAGTAAGTTTATTTTTTTCATCAGAATCGTATGAAGCAAAATCGATTTCAGAGAAAATTTTTCTGAGAATTCATCAAGTGAAGTTGAATGAGTCGCGCTGAATAGACCGATGTGAACGAGAGAATCATCACAAGATGAATAAATGTTTTCTAAGTCTTTTCTAAACCCCATTTCCAGAAGCTGATCAGCTTCATCCATGATGAGATATTTTGTTTCTTTCAAGTTCAGTTCTTTGCGTTTTAGAGCATTACTTAATCTTCCCGGGCTCGCGATTAAAACATCGATGTTGTCACGAGAAAGAAGATGATTATTTTTAGCAGCATCACCACCAGCAAGCATACGCACGCGAAGTTTTACATGGTGAGAGATTGATTTAAAAATCTTTTGCAGCTGAAGAGCAAGCTCGCGAGTTGGAGCAAGAATAACGGCCTTTGGTTTTCCCAAATTGGCCTTTGGATCTTTGCTTTTACTCTCGTTTTCTTCCGCAAGTTTCAGCATTTCAGAAACTGGAAGGGCAAAACAATATGTTTTTCCAGATCCTGTTTTCGCAATAACGTTCACCGACTTTCCATTCATAAAATCTGGAATAACTTTCGCTTGAATGTTAGTTGGTTTTGTTAAGTCATGCTCTTTTAAAAAAGAGTGAAGGCCTGGTGTAGAAAAAATTTTGTCGAAACTCATGAACGTGATCTCATAAAAAAAGTGGTAAACTAGAATTTAATCTTAGTTTACCACTCCTTTCTTATGAAGTCTTTAAGGCATTTTTAAAAGAACAGGCGGAAATCTAAACTATGAATCGCTGAGAGTTTAACGTCTCCATCCGTGCTCTTCATTGGGTTCTTCAGCGAGTATTCCAGCTGCATTAACCACAGCTTAA
>CBIHOP010000246.1:0-5209 GCA_966211385.1 uncultured Bacteriovorax sp. | reverse complement strand
ATTTTTTTGATCATGTAATTAATATGACCTTCTTCTAAAATTTCATATGGATTTCGATCATCTGTACATAATAGACATTGGGGTGAATTGAATTCAGTCACAAGTGGAGTGAGTGTTTTTAAATTTTTTGCAACAGATCCTTCGCGGATAATCAGTGCCATACCTTTTTGCAGCTTTTCTTTTCCTTCATCAGCAGTCACTGTTTCGTGACAGTTTTGAACACCTGCTGCGATGTAAGCGTTTAGTGCTTTTCCTCTCAGCAGTGGACTATGGCCATCGAGATTCAAATCTTGGAAGGCTTCCAGTTTATCGAGAACACTCTCATCACCGTTGATGACTCCTGGAAAGTTCATCATTTCTGCTAGACCAAGAACATTGGGGTGAGATTTGTATTTCACCATATCCTGTAATTTAAATTCGCCGCCGTTACTTTCGAAACCTGGCAACGCTGGAACACAAGATGATGTTTGCACAAAAAGATTTTGGTGCATGAGTTCTGAGCAACGAAGAAACCACGAGTATCCTGCATCACCCATTACATTTGTTATTTCATGAGGATCACAAATCGCCGTAGTTGTACCAAGTGGTAATGTCATTCTTTCGAATTCGAACGGATTCATCATTGATGATTCAATGTGAAGATGTCCGTCGATAAATCCAGGAACAGCAATTAACCCTTGAGCATCATAAATTTCGTGAGCTTCCGAGTAATCTTTTCCGATTCCTGCAATGGTTTTACCAGCGAGAACAATATTTGTGTCGATCAATTCACCATTAACAAGATCGAGAACTTTACAATTTTTAATAAGCAGATCTGCTTTTTCATCACCGCGAGCAACGGCTAAAACTTTTTTAAGTTCACTGCGGTTTAGTGTTTGTGTTCTTTTGTTTGCTAATGTCATGACTCACCTATTGTTTCTGTATTTCGGCAATCATCTCATCAAATAATCCGCGGGCCGCAAGCCCTTGTTCATATCCACCATTGAACATGAAAACAAATATAAGGGGAGCTTTGTCTTTTCTACCAATATATCCGGCAAGACCAATGACACCATCAAGATATCCTGTTTTTGCTCTTACCCAACTCCCATTACCTGATTTGAGACGGTTTCTCATTGTACCGTCGACACCTGCGATTGGTAAACCTGAAAGAAACTCAGGATAAATTAAGAAATCTCCGCTCACTTTTGCTAAGATTTTACCCAGCTGAATGGCCGTAAATCGATTATCGCGTGTAAGCCCTGAAACATTTTCCAGTACATAAGACTTACGATCAAAACCGAGAGAATCCAGATAAGTTTTTAGCTGTTCGATTCCATCTTTCATGCTGGCGTTGCGTCCACGAGGATTTGTCACAGTGTTGTCCGCGGCCATGTTTTTAACTAACATTTCAGCAACAAAGTTATTTGAAAATTTCAACATGTCGCTGATCATTTCGTTGAGATTTTTTGAAGGAGCTGTCGCTAAAATACGGCCCTCACTTTCACAATCAGTGTAACGAATAGATCCAGTGAATGTGATTCCTCTTTGAGAAAGAAATTCTTTCAGATGGCTTGCAGTCCAAGCTTGAGGATTAGAAATACTTTTATAGACAACAAACTCACTGGCGTTTTTAGAAATATTTCCAGAAACAATGATTTTGTCTTTACCATCAACTTTTATTCTATTAACCGTGATCGTTTTTACATTCGATGCATTTACTGTTTTGGATTTGTTTTCAAGTTCCAGATAGTCATTGACTGGATCGAGCATGACGACTGCAGGTTTATCAGCATCGGTGTTCGGACGAATATAAACGTTCACGCTATTCCAATTGAATGATGTTGCTGAAATTGGAGCATCAAAAGCGCGGTCCACTCTCACGGAATCGCGGCCTTCATCAAAAGCTTCGCTATCAAATCGGGAGGCATCAATGATGAGATCTCCCTCGATTTTTTTAACTCCGCTACGCTGAAATTCGTTTACGAGATACCACATTTTCTCTGATACAAAAGATGGGTCTCCTCCCCCTTTGTAGCAGAGGGAGCCTTTAAGTTTATTTCCATCGATGGCGCCTTTGCTCCATAGCTCCGTCATAAATTTTTTGCTCATTGGATAATGAGACAGTACACCTGCTGCTGTGACAATCTTGGTCAATGAAGCAGGGATCATTAATTTATCAGCATTAATAGAAACGACTGTTTTGCCCTGATCTTCAACCATTAGCCCGAGTGTCGACTCGCTGAAATGATTTTTTTTCATGATCTTTTTGAAAGACGACTCTAAATCTGCAGATTGAACATGTAAGGACACGAGAAAAACTGACATTGAAAAGATAACTTTTTTCATAGGAACTCTTCGAAGGTTTTGCTAAATTGATAGCCATAATCTTATCGACCTACTTGAAATACATCAAGGGATACTTCAAGGACTTAACGTGCAGACTCTCACTCGAACAATTGCCTCGGTTATTCTTTTATCTTGTTTATCAACTACTGCTTTTACAGCAGAAAAGTTGCGCTTCATTGGAGACGTAGATTTCGCCACTGGTGAAAAATTTATGGAGACCGAGATCGGTGGACTTTCCGGAATCACTTTTGATGCAGAAACGGGAAAATTACATGCGGTGAGCGATGATAAAGGTTTCGTCAACGATACCCGTTATTACACATTCGATGTTTCACTCACAGAAAATAAATTTTCACTCAAACCTTCAGGTGTGACGATTTTTAGAACTCAAGAGGGTCAGGTTATAAAAAAAGGTATTGCCGATTACGAAGGAATTGCACTTCTAGGAAAAGATCTACTTGTCTCATCAGAAGGATCAGTCTTCGGATCTCACAATCAACCACCGGAGCTTCTACTGTTTTCAGCACAAGGAAAACTATTATCGAATCTGCCAATCCCAACGAAATTCATCTCTCCTGCTAAAGATTCAATGATGGGAACAAGAGCGAACAAAGCTTTTGAAACTCTAGCGGTTAGTCCGGATCAAAAAAATATTTTCATGGCGACGGAAGAAGCTATTTTCCAGGATGGATCAATCACGACGTCTTCGTTAAGCAGCGCTGTTCGCATTATTCACTATCAGAATTTAAAGCCAGCAAAAGAATACGCTTATCAACTACAAAAACTCGATGAAGATAAATCTGTTGTCGTGGAAATCGCTGAAACAGGTCTAGTCGACATTGCCATGATTGACGATAAAAACTTCTACTCAATGGAGAGAAGTTACCTTCCCTTAAAAAAGAAGAACGTTATTCGTATTTTTAAAAATTCAATAACTGCCAAAACCACTGACGTCTCGAAAATTCAGAGTTTAAAAACAGCAGAATATTCTCCCGTTGAAAAAACATTGATTCTTGATCTGGATGATGTTGTGCCTAGTTTACAGTCGACAGCAAAGGCCCTCGACAATATTGAGGGGCTTTCATTTGGTCCAACGTTGAAGAATGGGAACCGCACACTCATCGTGTGCAGTGATAATAATTTTTCAAAAACTCAGCGTACGATGTTCATCGCTTTTGAAATTCTAAAAAACTAAGCGGCTCTTTTATTGTGATTCTTATGTTCTCTGGAGTGGTCAGCATACTGCATGTCCACTCCCATGATATGACTGGTTAACCAGTTTCTCAGGAATGAGACCAGCTTCTGATCATCAATACTATCGTTTTTAATTTGTTCCCCATAGAAAAGTACTTGTTTCACAAGTTTCTCATGGATTTTTTTATGGGCAGTTAACTGTGGATAATTAACTGAAGCCATATATTTTTCTTCATGGTCAAAATGCTGAACTGTATAAGTTGCAAGCTCATTAAAGGCCTGAAGAAGTGAAGGCTTATCTTTTTTCACATGCTGTTCATCTAAGCGGGCAACGAGATTATTAATTTTTGTTACGAGGATTTTGTGTCCATCATCCATCTCGTGTACACCAAGCATAAGTTTCGAATTCCATACGAAACTTAAAAGCTTTTTATGTTTCACACGTTTGAAAGAAAGATTGCTAAGTGATTCCGTTATAGCAGTTAGGTCTTTAGTTTTTTGTTCAAATGCATGAGCATGCTCTGTCGATTGGCTTGCTACCAGCTTGTTTCTATCTGCAACTTCCTGCAGCTTGATAATAGCATGATCGAGTTGATCGATACCGATCGCCTGCTCACCAGTAGCTGATGTAATTTCGGCAACCAGCTGAGTATTTTCTGAAATCTTGTTTGTTATTGCGCTAAAAATTTCTTCACACTTCTTTGAGTGCTGATAACCCATTTCACTTTTTTTACCAGTTTGGGCCGTGAGTTTTTCAACTTGTGTTTTTGTTTTCTCGAGTGCGGTGTTAACTGACGTCACACTTCGATCGACAATTTCGGCAATTTCGTCAGCTGCTCCACCACTCATACGAGCAAGTTTTCCGACTTCTTCTGCAACAACGGCAAAACCTTTTCCGTGTTCGCCAGCTCTTGCCGCTTCAACTGAAGCGTTGAAAGAGAGAAGTTTCGTTTGAAATACAATTTCATTGATGACTTTTGTTTTTTCAGCGATCTCTTTAATGACAACCAAAGTTTGAGTGAGTTCATTCAAGCTTTTAAACATTTCCTGCTTGAAGTTTTCACTGTCTTCTTTAATTTCCAAACTAGACTGCACCATCTGACCAACAATAGATGCACCTTGGGCCGTCATCGTGTTCAAACTGTGTGCTTGGTGATTAAGATCTTGAGCACTGTCATTTGTTCTCTTGATCATTGTATTGATTTCGTGACTAGCGGCGATTGTGGCGTTTAAAGTATCGAGCTGCTCATCAGAAGCATCTTTCAAATCCCTGCTTACAGTCCCTACTTGTTCAGCAGAACCCAAGAGATCGAAAGTAATATCTGAAATTTCACTGATTGAATGATCAACCTTAGAATAGCGAGTTTTGTAAAAATAAAACCCGAATCCGACTACTGCTAAAAGGACTGTGCTCAAAAGAATTGTGATCATCATAGTAATTACCTCGCACATCATTTCGATACTTTTAAAGTCTAACCTAAGGAAAAAAAGCATTGTCTGACGAAGATCATATAATTCGCGTAAGTAAATTTCATTGATGTTTGATGGTTTTACAGGGATGAATTTTTTTCAAGACTTGTGGGTCTAACTTCAAAAATTCGTTATCATCTTTTTAGAAAATTTCTCAAATCGCTCCCGGCCTGTATTTGTCAAAACTTTAGACGGCCTGTCTGACTAAAGAACAGTC
>CBIHOP010000245.1:0-5214 GCA_966211385.1 uncultured Bacteriovorax sp. | reverse complement strand
CTTTGAGATTTCTCCAGAGAAGAAAGATTTGGCCATTGCTGTTAAAAAATGGCTAAGTGATCAATTAATCATGTAAGGGGCTACCTGTCTTGCAGCATACTTGAAAGCAAGTGGCCCTAAACCCGAGCAAAATCCTTGACAGATTTTTGTAGTGAGATAATATTAGCAATAAGTCCAGCTTAACGCCTTTTTTCAAAATCACCGAAATTTATCAATAAGAGGTATTTTCCACAAATTCGGTCTCAAATTTTTTAATTCATTACAAATTCCAATATAGACATTTTTCACCGCAAACAGGAGTCACTTTCAAATGCATCTTAACGATCTCAGAGAAAAAGAAATTGCCGAACTTACGACCATGGCAGAAGAGTTACAGATCGAAAACCCGAGTAACTTAAAAAAACACGAACTCATCTTCGCTATCTTAAAAGCAACAGCAAAAGATGATAAGGCCATTTTCGGAAACGGAGTTCTGGAAATTCTTCCAGATGGTTTCGGATTCTTAAGATCACCGCTTTATAACTACCTTCCTGGTGCGGATGATATTTATGTATCTCCATCACAAATCAGAAAATTTGGTTTGAGAAAAGGGGATTCTGTTGAAGGTGAAATCAGACCGCCAAAAGAAGGTGAGCGCTACTTCGCCCTTGTAAAAGTAAATGAGATCAACTCTCACACTCCGGAAAGACACAAGAAAACTGTTCTCTTCGATAACTTGACTCCGTTATACCCAGAGAAAAAAATCAATCTTGAATACCATCCGACAAATTATTCAACTCGTTTGATTGATTTGTTCGTACCGCAAGGTTTTGGACAACGTTGTTTGATCGTTGCTCCTCCGAAAGCAGGTAAGACAGTTCTTCTTCAAGACATAGCAAACGCTATCACAACAAATCACCCTGATTCAGTTCTTATCGTTCTTCTGATTGACGAGCGTCCGGAAGAAGTTACAGATATGAGAAGAAACGTTAACGCTGAAGTTGTTTCATCGACTTTCGATGAGCCTGCTACTCGTCACGTTCAAGTTGCAGAGATGGTTATCGAAAAGGCTAAACGTCTTACTGAAGCAGGAAAAGACGTTATTATTCTTCTCGACTCAATCACGCGTCTTGCTCGCGCTTACAACACAGTTGTTCCACCTTCAGGAAAAATTCTTTCGGGTGGTGTTGACTCGAACGCTCTTCATAAGCCAAAAAGATTCTTCGGATCAGCTCGTAATATCGAAGGTGGTGGTTCACTTACAATCATCGCGACTGCTCTTATTGATACTGGTTCAAGAATGGATGAAGTTATTTTCGAGGAATTCAAAGGAACAGGTAACTCTGAAATCCAACTCGATAGAAAACTTCTTGAAAAACGTATCTTCCCAGCACTTGATATTAACAAGTCGTCTACTCGTAAAGAAGATCTTCTTATGCAACCAGCAGATCTACAAAGATCTTATCTGCTTCGTAAAGTTCTTCACCCGATGGCACCAATCGATGCAATGGAATTCATTCTAAGCCGAATCACTAAAGCTAAAACAAACAGCGATTTCCTTGATTCAATGAATTCTTAATTAAAGGTTAATGTATCTATGTCTATGTTTGATAAATTAGAGGCCGTTGTTAATCGTTATGAACAGCTAACTGAAAAGTTAGCTGATCCATCAATCTATGAACGTCAGAAAGAATTTAAGCAAATTTCTTCTGAACGCTCGAGCATTGAAGAAGTTGTAACGGCCTATAGAGAATATAAAAAACTTCAGGAAAATCTTGAAGGCTCGAAAGAAATTCTTCGTAATGAAAAAGACGAAGACATGCGCGAAATGGCCAAAATGGAGCTTTCAGAAATTGAAGCTCAAATGCCGGCCATGGAAGAGCGTTTGAAACTTCTTCTTCTTCCAAAAGATCCTCTTGATGACAGAAACGTTATCATGGAAATGCGTGCGGGTGCTGGAGGAGATGAAGCTTCGATTTTCGTAGCTGACATGTTCCGCCTTTATCAAAACTATTTCCGCCACCTGGGATACAAAATTGAAGTTGATTCAATGTCTGAAGGTGATCAAGGTCTTAAAGAAATTATTTTCACTGTAACGGGCGAAAAGGTTTACTCAAAATTAAAATGGGAAGCAGGCGTTCATAGAGTTCAACGTGTTCCTAAGACAGAAACGATGGGACGTGTACACACTTCGACGATTACGATTGCCGTTATGCCTGAAGTAGATGAAGTAGAGTTCGAACTCAATCCAAATGATCTTCGTATCGATGTTTATCGTTCAGGTGGATCAGGCGGTCAGTCGGTTAACACAACGGACTCTGCTGTTCGTATTACTCACTTACCGACTGGTATGTCAGTTGCTAACCAGGATCAAAAATCACAGCTAAAAAATAAAGAAAAGGCGATGAAGATTCTTCGCTCGCGTATTTATGAGCAAATGGTTAAGGCGCAAAAAGATGAAATCGATTCTGAACGCCGCGGACAAATTGGTGAAGGGGATCGTTCGGAAAAAATCAGAACGTATAACTACCCTCAAAATAGAATCAGTGATCATCGTATCGGTTTAACAGTTCACAACCTCGATGGAGTTATGAACGGTGACCTGGGTGGAATTACTGATGCACTCATTGCTCACCACCAAGCAGAACTAATGAAAGGCCAAGAAGAATAATTTTTGAGGATATCTGCGCGTGAGTGACTTAAGTCTAGAGAGCTATTTACGTCAGTTCTACAATCAAGAGAAAAAGAATCTCCTTGCTCATTATCCAGGTTTAACCTTGCATCGTTTGAAGCAAGATTTAAAACTGCATGCGTTTCTTCAAAGTGTGGATTCAGAAGAACTTTTTGAGCTTTCCTATCTCCCTCATAAATCGCACCCCATCACTCAATTCTTTGAAGCTTTAAAAGAGGGTGTGCCGCTCGAATACATTACAGGTTATGCTTATTTTTATCGTTCATTGTTTAAGGTAACTTCTGATGTACTTATTCCTCGCAGTGAAACGGAAATTTTAGTTGAGCTTGCGAGCGAAGAAATCAAACGCAATTATAAAGGTAAGACATGCAGGATTCTGGATGTTGGAACTGGCTCAGGTGTTATTGCACTTTCACTCATGATGGATGATTATGCAAAGCTAGACGTCATGGCCTCTGATATTTCACCCAAGGCGCTTACATTGGCGCGCGAAAATTATTTCAACCTTCGTTACACAATTTCCAATTCTCACAAAATTGCTTTTCAAGAGAGTGATCGACTGCATGACATCAAAGGAACATTTGATCTTATCGTCTCGAATCCTCCCTATATAAAGTCTCACGCTGACCTTGAGACTGTTCATCATCAAGTAAAAAAATACGAGCCTCACTTAGCGCTTTTTGTCGAAGACCTGCATTATGATCTTTGGTTTGAAGATCTTTTTAAAGGCATCTATGAAAAACTAACTGATCTTGGTATGTCTTTGGTGGAAGGTCATGAAGATCATCTTCAAGGTCTAAGCGAGCTCGCTCTTAAGTGTGGCTTTAGAAAAGCTGACGTAATAAAAGATTATACACAAAGAAACCGCTTTTTGCGTTTAACTAAATAAGGATGGCAAAATGGATAAATTAATCATCACTGGACCTGCGACACTTTCAGGTACTGTTCACATCTCTCGCGCTAAAAATGCTTATCTGCCGATCCTTGCAGCTGTGCTACTTTCGGATAAACCGATTCACTTAAAAAATATTCCAAATCTTCAAGACATCAAAACGATGATTAAACTTCTTTCTAATCTTGGAGTCACTGTTACGAAAGATGGCAACACAACGACGTTTGATGCTTCGACATTAAATTCTCACGAAGCGACTTATGACATTGTTAAAACAATGCGTGCTTCAATCTTCGTGCTTGGGCCGCTTCTTGCTCGTCTTAAAAAAGCAAAAGTTTCTCTTCCTGGTGGATGTGCAATTGGATCTCGTCCAATTGATCTTCACTTAACAAATCTTGAAAAACTTGGTTGCAATGTAACCCTCACTGGCGGTTACGTTGAAGCGACAGTTGATAAAATGAAAGCAGAACGTTTAACGTTAGCTTTTCCTTCAGTTGGTGCGACAGAAAACCTTATGATGGCGGCCGTATTTTCAGATGGTGTAACAACAATCGAAAACGCAGCTCTTGAGCCAGAAATTGATGACCTTGCTAACTTCCTCAATGCCATGGGCGCTAAGATTACGGGGATTGGTACGCAGACAATCGTGATCGAAGGCGTGCGCTCATTCAAAGAAGTGACTTATGAAGCTATCGGTGACCGTATTGAAGCTTCAACATACCTAATGGCCGCACTAGCAACAGGTTCAGAAATCACAATTAAAGGCGTAAATCCGCGCCACCTTGAGTTTGTTATCACGACACTAAAGAATATGGGGGCCCGAATCGAAACGTCTCCAGACACGATTAAAGTGTTTAAGAGCGATCTTCGCGGAACAATGGTGGACACGGCTCCATTCCCAGGTTTCCCTACAGATGCTCAAGCTCAATTGATTGCTCTTTGTACGCAAATTAAAGGCGCTTCAGTAGTTACTGAAAATATTTTTGAAAACCGTTTCATGCACGTTCCAGAGCTAGCTCGTCTTGGTGCAGACATCACTATCAAAGGTAAATCGGCCTTCATCCATGGTGGAGAACAACTAACGGCAGCTCCAGTTATGTGTACAGATCTTCGTGCTTCAGCGGCCCTCATTATCGCTGCACTTGCAACAAAAGGTGATACAGAAATTCAGAGCGTGTATCACTTAGACAGTGGATACGACAACCTAGAACAAAAATTTATGGAATTAGGCGCGCAAATTAAACGCGTAAAATAGGAATTTTTTAAATGAGCGATAATTGTATTTTTTGTAAGATCATAAACGGCCAGATTCCATCGACAAAAATTCACGAAAGTGAAAATGTTATTGGCTTTGTCGATCTTCACCCTCAAGCAAAAAAACATTATCTCTTCATTCATAAAAACCACACGGCAAACGTCAGCGAAATGTCTGTTGATGGCTCAACTATCGTTGATGTCTATAAGGCGATCGCTGATTTTGCCAAAAAAGAACAACTCGATCAAACTGGTTTCCGCGTGGTCACGAATCAAGGTAAACACGCAGGTCAAACTGTTTTTCACACTCACTTCCATGTACTAGGTGGTGAACCTTTAGGTCATTTTGGCAGCTGACTGACGATTTCAAAAATGAAATATGTCCTGACCTTCTTTC
>CBIHOP010000244.1:0-5223 GCA_966211385.1 uncultured Bacteriovorax sp. | reverse complement strand
AAAAGCAATGAACAGATGCTTCTTCATGATATTCCCCTTGAGATATTTTCTTTAAAGCTTACCGAAAAAAAGTTTAGGCGCAACTCCTTTCTGATATAATAAATTTATGAAAAATTTGTTTGTTTGTTTTACTCTTTTTGCAATTTCAGGATGCTCCAAAGGAACGAATTTAACATCGTTGTACCAAGATATTTTGTTCCAAAAAGAAATATCAGAGTCAAAAATAAACTTAGAGAAAGAACATAGTGACGGTGTTGTAAATTCGAAAAAAATCTCTTTTCAGGATTCGACACTTAAGCTTCTTCAGGTCGAACAAAGTGTAGTGAACGATGAGCAATCAGCATTAAAAAACTTCAACACAAAGAATATTGAAATTCAGGAAATGTACTCAACACAAGCTACGCCCTATAGTGGAAGTGTTACTAATGAGTCTTCCTGTTTAGAAAATGTTAATCTTCAACCTCAAATTATAACGACAGAAAACCAGATCAGTTACAGGTATCAATTAAAGTCGACGGATAGATTTGTCTTTGGTGTTTGTGTTGAAGAGCAGAACATTTATAAAGCTCAACTCATAAATCTCTGGTGTAAAAAAAGCAAAAATTTTTATTCGATTACATTGTTCTATAGCAAATCTGGACCAACAAAAACAGATGACATTGTAAAATGTAATTAGAAGTAGAGGAATGCTTCGAGTTTAAGCTTTCTCTTTGATAAACCCAGGCCGATACTTAAGTCTCTTGATAAAGAACTTCGAAAATCGGCTTCAATTCGCTCGAAAGAATTAAGTTTATTTGGAAACATTTTCTCATATTGAATCATCAAAGCATGATCATAACTAAATCGTTTCAAGAGCCCAAATTGATATCCCAAAGCCCCGTAACCATATTGATCATTCTTTTCTTTACCAGCATAACCTAAATCTGTCCTGAACATTGACCATAGTGTCCATGGTCTCTCGCTTTCATTAAGTCCAACAGCGTATCCGGCCTGAATTTCCATCCCTGTTGAATAGAAATCCTCAGTTGCAGGAGAAAGTCTCATTCTGCGAGTCCCAAGTTTTAATCCCCATGACATTTTTTTCTCATAAAAGTTTAAAGGGTTTAAATTTAAAACTTTGAACAAATTGAAGTTGTCGATATAGACTTTTTTATCGTCTCGCTTGAATTGCAGATTGAAAAATTCTAATTGAGAGTTCTCAGGCATACCGACACTGTTATCGAGCAAATCGTGAAGAGCGAAGCGATAACCAAAATTAAAATCTTTTTTAATAGTCCCAACGGCTCCCAGATTGAAACGGGATGAACCATGTGAGTTGTCTGGTCTTTCTTCTAACGAAGGTTCAATGGTGACATCGGGTGAAATTGTATTAATTGTTGAACGAGCGCTTAATACTTTTTCTTTCTGAGTAAACATGATTTCATTTTTATCTTTGCTTAGATTCGGAAATTTTAAATTGATAAGATCCAAAGCTGTGTCTAGATAAGCTGCATACTGTTCATCTGTACGTGAACCTTTGTCTGAATTGATCTCAAAAGTTTTAGCAAACTCCTTAATATCATCAACAGATCTTGAATCAAGTGAACTTAACCGCTTATTAAAAACGCGTCTGATACTGGGCCTGAACGAAACATTTCCAACTAAGTCTTTCTCATAAAAGAGAGACTTCATTGAATCTGCCGGAATGACGTACCAAAAGGGAACATGATCAATAAGATTCAAACGTGGCGCGGCCGCTTCTAAAACAGTCAGCATGTGAAAAGCACAATTCTGAGTGAAAAAATAATATGTATAAGAAGTCGAGCCCACTTCCCATAAATGATATGATAGCATTTCAACTTCTTCGGGCCTTAAATTAAGATCATAAGACCACAAGTCGCGCGCTTCATGATCATTGTATTCTCTTACTTTGTAGTAGTAGGGAAGATTGGTCCATATTCCTCGAAATCCGCCTACTAATCCCAGAACGGCATAAAGCACTGGATTGTTCACACTGACTTGAGCTGCATATCCAACACCGAAATCTAATAACTCCTGGTGAGAATCATTTGATTTACGATTGATTCTAAAAAACGTGTGACCGAAAGCGGAACCTGGACTGTCGCTATAATAAGATGAAAAAACAAAACTCACCGATTTAGCATCTATGGCATTCAGATAGATATTTAAAAAGGAGCAATTAACTTTAGGGAGTGAATCCCAAAAATTTTTGTGTTCGCTTAAATTTCTTTGTAAAAAAGTGAGTCTCGCTGGAAAGCGGCAGATGGGATGCTCGCTGTGATCAACAATATCTTCTTTTTTTGTATTTTTAATTGTGCGAGCAAATTCTTCTGCTGGTTTCTGAAAAGCAAAAAGCGTCGCTTCTAACTCTGCCTCTGGATTGTTGCTATCCCCAGACAGAAAAAATCTGGCATCTGTAATCTGACTGCCTTTAATTCCGATCCAATTGCGTTCAATGTGAAGAAGTTTTTTCCACTGACGAGAAGTGCTTAGTTTTTTTTCTTGTGCCGATAAAAGAATTGAATCTGCTGAAAATGCAGGATTAAAAACAAGTGCAAAAAAAAGAGTCGCTAGAATTTTCATTCATAGCGACTCTAGAAGAGAAATCGATAAAAATCAATAAATCTTAAACTGCCAATTTGTTACATTTGCTTGATAGCTCTGGATTGCTAAGAATCACGTTGATGATCCCATCAGTGATTTCGTTAGTGTATTTTTCAGCAGAGAAAAGTGTCGAGTAGTTTGCTTTAAGCGACTGACCAATTTCTGTTGCTGATTGAGAACAACCCATGATTGAGCTGATAGCAGAGATTGATTCTCCGTTACCACGAGCGATATCACCTTGAAGTTGAGAGTGGTTTACAATAATGAATTGATCCATTCTGCTTGCAACTTCTGCTGTCTTTGGATCAAGACAGTTTAATGTACCTGCAGTAATTGCAAAAGTTTGGTTTCCAAGTGTACCGTTAGTTGTAGCAGCTGAAACTTGTCCACCGTGCTTACCCATTACTACTGAACCAAGACCACAACCAGCTAAACCATATTGTCTTTCAAATGATTTTCCACCAGATGATCTTGTTTCTGAAGATCTAGATTCTGTTCTTGTTTCAGTTTCTCTAGATTCTGCTTGTTTGCTTTCTTTTTTTGTAGTTTTTTTAGTTTGTGCCGAAGCTGCTCCACTAAGAGCGATAGCTGCGATAATTAAATATTTCATGCTTATTCTCCGATTAACCTAAAGTTGTGCAAGACTTTTGAACAGTCTCATTGCTTTTGATGGCCTTAAAAATTTCTTGAGTATCTTCAGTGTTGAAGATGTTCTTATAGTCATTTTTAATTTCCATTTTTACTGCATTAACTTCTTTGCATCCAAGCATTGTCATTAATCCATCAAGTGTTTCACCATTTCCACGAGCAACGTCTGCCTTAAGAGCGACTTTGTTCGTGTCGATATATTCAACCTGGGCCTGTTGTCCGCGAACTTCGTAACATCCAGAAGTTCCAGATGAGATTGCAGAAGTTTGTGGTGAAATAATGTTATTCAAAGTTGCCGCTACAACTTGAATCATTCCTGGTTGATCTTTAAATACTAATCCGCCAATTCCACATCCCGCCATTCCGTACTCATACGCATGCGCTTGGGACATTGATGTAAGCGCTACAAGCAAAGCAAGTCTCTTTAACACAAATACCTCCGTCTAATTTTAGTCCTTAAATTAAAACCTGAGTCTTGAATATATGCAACAAATAATGTTTCATAAATTGTCTATCAGGAGATATTCAATGCTAAAATTTTCTATCCTTTTCTCATTTCTCATTTCAACTTCGGTGTTTGCCGAAAAAAATCCTCAGGCCACAAAAGAAGTAGTCGCCGCAGCTCCCACTTATCCAGAAGCTTCAGACATTCGTTGCGAAAAAATGAGTGGTACAACGCTCGCTGGATTCAAAGAAAAGCTGGTGGAGACGTGTGATTTAAGTAAACCTTTCAGCACAACTCTCACAAAACTTTTGAATGATGAAACATATATGTACTGTTGCAATCTTAGAAAATGAAAGTCGCACACAGAACAATAAAATTAAAAAAAATAATTCCGTCATCAATTGAGCGTGTCTATAAATCTTTTTCAAGCACAAAAGAAAAAGCGAAGTGGAGTGCGCCCGAAGGCGATGAAATTAAATTTCTAAAATCAAACTTTAAAAATGGTGGCATTGAAACTTTCAAATGCGGATCTGTTGGCGCCTTAGATTTTAGCGGAACACTTCACTACGAAGACATCATTAAAAATGAACGAATAGTTTATACAGAAACGATATTTCACAAAAAAAATAAACTCGCATCTGCTCTCGTCACCATCGAGTTCGCAAAACAAAATAGTTCCACGCTCATCACGATGACAATCCAAGTGGCCTCATATTGTGGAGATCAAATGCTCAAAGGATGTGAGAGCGGCTACAAATCTTCACTGAAAAATCTTGCGAGCTTTTTGAAATAAAAAAGCTAAGAGTTTAAGCTCTTAGCTTTAGTCGAATTTAATTTCTTACACTAATATTTGTACAGCTTGATTCTGATCTTAACAGAACTTCGCGTAGGTTTGGATTATTCATTTTTTCTTCAATATCGGTATATTCATATCTGAACGCATCGATAGATTCTAGGCCATCTTTATCTAGCCATACTGTCGTTGAAACGCCCTTATTAATCGGCTTAGCTTCACCATTCACTAAAAGCTTACTTGTGATGAACTTACCATCTTTATATTCTCCTTCAGATTCAGAAATTGAAGTTTGCGAGTCACCTTCAGGAAAAACAAATCTTCTCTTAGTCGTTTTTGTGTAAGTATTCTCACCTGTAAAAGTAAGAGTAGTATCCATAAACATTCTGGTGTTATTCGAATCCACTGAATGTGTAATCGTTCTAACTGTATTACCATCAACTTCAATGATGTCCGTACCTTTAGCTGAATCACTTCCAATTGTTCTTTTATAGGATTTCTTCTCTTTGTCCCAGTAAAGATCATTATTCTTACATTGTGAGGTCCACGAATATGAACCAGCATCAGAGCTTCTGACCATCAGATCTTTATAGCTCGCGAACTCAACGTCGATAGTATTTGCAGAAGTAATCGTGGAAGCAATTAACAAGGTTGTGGCCAACATTAATTTCATGAAAGTCTCCTTTAAATTTTAAAAAGGATAACACGACAAAAGAATTTAACTTTAGACCCT
>CBIHOP010000243.1:0-5235 GCA_966211385.1 uncultured Bacteriovorax sp. | reverse complement strand
CTTGAGAAAATCAAATGAGCTTTCCATCGAGCGATATAATTCGTATGTTTTTGCTCTTTGCTCGAGAAGTGTAACGAAAAGTTCTTCAGTGCTTTCGCTTTTTTCTTTTAAAAATGAATTGAAAAAAAGTGCAAAGAGTTGCTTCTCTTTCAATGGTGCTCTTAAAGAAATAACTTGATTGAAAAAAACGGCCCTTTGATCATTGTCATCAGTTTCAGTGAGGGCACGAACAATTCTTGGAATCATTTTATGCATGTGAGGGAGAACTGAAGCGACTTCGTAAGTTTCTCGCAACGTAAGTGCGATCTCGCAAAGATCATCAAACGCGCAATGGGCAAGTTGCAGATCACTCGCATGAACTCCGAGCAAATCACCCGGGAGATCATCAGTAAACGAAAAACCCGTCATTTCAAATGGCCTGTTTAGTCTTGGCTTGAATCCACAAATTTTAAATTCTGATTCGCGGGCCTTAAATAAATTTTGCAGTTGAGCATCTGTCGTTGTGTGATAAATTCTTAGTTCACCAGAAGAATAAGCAAGGATATCGCTAGGGACTTGTGGTTTAGTTGGATAACATTCCGGTGACCAGATTGTGAACTCGAGGGCCTCTGATAGGGCCGGCAAATCTCCATCGTCCACATCTTTAAGTTTGGTGAAGCATAGTCCTTCTTCCAATCTCAAAACAGGGTGAAATGTACTTTTAAAACACGGCATTCAGAATCCTCCAGGGATTGTTATACTAATGTTCATCAATGAGCTTGCCCAACAAAGAGTTCTTTAAAAAATGCTCAAGAAAACTTGAGTTTCGGGCCCTTGACGGGCCGTCAAATATTTAGTCAGTCCTTACTTTTTTTCATGCTTCTTCTGCAATTTCCCAATGAAGATTGGTGCTCAGTTAGACTAATCAAAGTCACAAATGGAGGACCTATGAAACTTTTAGTTTTAGCATCGCTTGCGTTATCTCTGACTTCAGCTCATGCTGGTTTTTTTGGAAGAATCGATCATTACAGAAATTTAGAGACTGGTGAAGTTGTCGAAATTGGCTCAAACGAAATTAAAGAAGATGGGTCCGTTAAATATTTTAGCCGTAAAGAGAGAGCTTGGAAGACAACAGACATTAGTTCTTTCTCAAAAAATACTGATGCTGAAATTGCAGATGTTAAACAAGGTGAATTTCTTCTGGCCGAAACGGGTAACGGTTTAGCCGTTTGCCAGGTTTGGTATTTGTTCGACAATAAGTCTGCTTCAATTGGCTGTCGTACTGGAAAACAATCAGAGATCATCGGTATGGCAAGACCAGGAACGGCCAATTATGATTTGTTAACTGTAGAGCACCCGGGAGTTGTTGCAGAAGTAGCATCGCTCGATGGATTTTCTCGCGGACAGACTGCTGAACTTCTCATCAACACTGATCAAAATGAAAGTGGGACAACTGTGAGAGTTGAAGCTGTTTTTGCCAATGGTGAAGCACTTATTCAAAAGAAAGGATTAAATTTACTGGACACTTCAGGACTACTCCTTAAATATTCTGTTGAAAAAGTATCACTTAAAAATTTGAGGAAAAAATAATGAGTACAGAAGAACAAAAACAAGAAGCAACAGTTGAAACAAAAGAAGCTGCTGTCCATGTTCACGGTCCACATTGCAATCATGGACATCATCACCATGAAGCCCTAAGACCTCTCATGAGAACGGCACCTAAAGTTGGTCGCAATGATCCATGTCCTTGCGGCAGCGAAAAAAAATTTAAGAAGTGTTGCGGACAATAAGTCTCATGGCCCTCGTGTTGCATCTTTCTCTCTTAAGAAATGAGGGAGGTGCAACATGGTTCATGATGTTATTAATGATATTCAAGATCGTTCAACTCCCTTTCAGTCAATAAAAGATCTTTCACCGCTCATCGAAAAAATCAAAGATAAAAAAATCGTCATGCTGGGAGAGTCAACTCACGGTACCAGCGAATTTTATAAATGGCGCTTAGAAATTTCGCGCGAACTCATAGAAAATCACGGTTTCAATTTCATTGCGGTTGAAGGCGATTGGCCCTCTTGTCAAAGTGTGAATCATTTTGTGCACAATAATTCTGATCACACTGATCCTGTAAGCGCCTTACAAACTTTTTCTCGCTGGCCAACATGGATGTGGGCCAATTATGAAATGCTCAACCTCATGGAGTGGTTAAGCGAATTTAATCAAAATTCATTCAGTGAAGAAGATAAAGTTGGTTTCTATGGATTAGATGTTTACTCGCTTTATGATTCAATCAGTGCAGTGGGAGATTTATTGGAAAAAATAAACCCCGTTCTTGCTGCAAAGGTCATGAATTACTACTCATGTTTTGAACCTTATTTTCGCAATGATAAAGCTTATGCACGTTCACTCTATAAATATCCAGAGGGGTGTGAAGCGCAAGTTGCTGAAGCGCTTTTTGAGCTTTTCAAAAAAAAGGTGACAGATTTTGATGTTCTCCAGAATGCAAAAATTATTCAACAGGCCGAACGTTATTATCGAACTATGATATCAGGTGAAGACGCCTGGAATATTCGAGACCATCATATGATGAATACTTTGGATTCACTTCTTCATCATCACGGTCATGAAGCGAAAGGCATCGTCTGGGCCCATAATACGCACATTGGTGATTATCGAGGAACAGATATGCTTTTTCATGGGCAAATAAATATCGGTGGTCTCGCAAGAGAGAAGTGGGGAAATGATAAAGTTTCACTAGTTGGTTTTACAACTTACAAAGGGAGTGTGATTGCCTCTACAGCTTGGGATGGCAAAGCAGAGAATATGGAAATTCCCGAAGCAAAAGAAGGGAGCCTTGAAGATTTTCTGTATAGAAGTATTCCACAAATAGGTCAGAATCAATTCGTTTTGGATTTGGAAGATGTGGAAGATGAATCAACTCTGCATGATTTCCGAGGTCATCGAGCAGTCGGTGTCGTTTATCAGCCACGATTTGAATCGCAAAGTAATTATGTTCCGACAGTTCTCACCAAACGGTATGATGCTTTAATTTTTATAGATGAAACAAATGCTCTTGCTCCGCTAAGGGTTGATGTTGAGAAAAAGAAAATTCCCGAAACATGGCCTTTTGGAGCAAGAGTTTAAAAAATCATTATAAGGATGCAGTGTCGTCGCCGTCTTCGTAGTCATCAAAGAGTGAATCGTCTTCATCATCATCTTCATCGTAATCACCACTCAATTCGTATTCAAATTCGTCTTCAATTTCTTGCAGACGTTGTGAATCATTAGCATAGAGTGAGTATCCTAAAAAATTAACAAATTCGGTATTTAATTTTCCAGCTTTCATGTGTTTTACCTCCGTACATTAGGGCTGAATGCTATTGTTCAAGATTCGGTTTCGTTTCTTTACCTTGCATTTCTGCTGCCTTCGTTTGTGAAATTATCTTCGCCACTGTGGCCTGCACTTTATTTTTTAGAGCACCGGTGACAACATGATCTTTACCTTTCATGACAGCAGCAAAAGCTTCTTCTGCGACAACTGCCGGATCATCTTTTTTACCCTGACCAGCTTTAGTATCTTCCATGTGAGCACGATGGAAAAAATTAGTATCAGTCGCTCCTGGTTGTAAGGCAGTAACTGTTATTCCAGAGCCTTCCATTTCTTCTCTCAGTGCTTCGGCAAAAGATTGTACGAATGCTTTTGAAGCCGCGTAGACGGCAAACCACGGACCCGGCATAGTTGCTGCCAGTGAACTCGTAAACATAATTCGACCATGGTTTCTCGCCTGCATAATGGGAAGGACTAACTTGGAAAGGTGAACGAGTGAAATAACGTTAAGATGGATAAGTTTTAATTCTTCATCCAGGTCTGTTGTTGAAAAATCGCCAGACACACCGAAGCCTGCGTTCAAACAAAGAGTATCGACAGGTGTTGGCATACTCTCGATTTTTTCGGCCAGTTCTTCAACTCCTTCATATGTAGATAAATCGACTTTGATCGATTCAATATCCACACCATAGTTTCTCAAATCAGCTGCAGCTAGATGGATCTCATCTGTTGAAGATGCGAGAAGTAAGTCGAAATTATTTTTAGCAAACACTCTTGCGAGTTCCAGTCCGATACCACTGGAAGCACCAGTGATCACGGCGAGTGGTCTTTGTTCAATTGTTTCTGTGTTCATACTGAGCTCCTATCTTGATTGGCATCGGCACTTAAATCACCTTCGTAATCTTCGTTTCTCTCCAAGGCCAAATCTTCTTCATATTCTTCATCATTGTTTTCATCATTGTTTTCATCATCATCTTCATCGGACTGGCCGCTGACATATTTTGCATCTTCATCATCTTCATCGACCTCTTCAGCTTCTTCGTCAAAATCATATTCCATTCCCATCAGGGTCTCCTGAGCAGGATTGCTGTTTTCATCTTGTGGAATAACTTCAGCTGGCGGTGGATCGTGATGAAAATCGGTATGGTCGATTATTTTAGTGAATTGATCATGCGATATGACATCTTGTTTCGACTGATTGTCTGTTTGATTGTTTGGTTGGTTTGAGTCCATCGTAAACTCCTTTATGAGAGGCAAAATACCTCGCCATTCGTTCTAAACCGCATACCATCTCTTAAAGAGCAATACTGAAGCCGTCTTACAAAATAAAAATTCTCAAGCATCACAATGTCATTTGACTGCGTCCAACACGAAAAAATATTTGAAGTTAGATAGACGACCAAGTGGAAGAGTCATATATTTTTTTTGAAATAAGAATCACGCCCAGGGAGGGAGTCATGATTAGTAAGCTTCTCGTTCTCCTCAGTGTTCAATGTATTTTTTCAACGACGGTTTTATCTCAAGATGCTTTTATCGAAACACGTGAAGTTTCTATTGGAAACAATCACGCTTGTGCCTTAACAACAGCTGGAGTGAAGTGTTGGGGAGAAGCTGAACAGTCAACACTCAAAGCTCCTCTCGAACTAGTGACGGGCCCAAGGGCACTCGCAACCGGGAATCGTTTTTCCTGCATGATCATCGACGAAGGCATTCGTTGCTGGGGAGAAATTCCTGAGAGTAGTAAAACTGATGTTCTCTTTGAACACAAAGATTTGAATCAACCCAAACTTCTGGCCGTCGGTCACAATCATGCTTGCGCTGTCTCAGCTGAAAATAAAATTAAATGCTGGGGAGAAAATCTTTTTGGTGAAACTTCACCACCGGAATTTCTTGGCAACATTACGTAAATTTCTGCAGGCATGAACAATACCTGT
>CBIHOP010000242.1:0-5254 GCA_966211385.1 uncultured Bacteriovorax sp. | reverse complement strand
TCGCACAAAAGAAGATGTTTATAAAGAATTAGGACTTGCTGGCAAAAAACTTTCAGATAAAGAATGGGTGAGTACACTCATGAAACATCCCATTTTATTAGAACGCCCAATACTCATTCACGAAAATCGTGCTGTGATTGGGCGTCCCACTGAAAAATTATTAGAGATACTTTAGTTAAGCTGCACCATGAACTTCTTCTTCGAGTTGGTGAATAATTTCTGCTAAATTATCAGCTTCCTGGAAAAGTTTCTGTGATTGTACAGATGTTTGATGAACAGTTTTCGTGTTGTCTTGAGTTGTTTTATCCAACATGTTCATCGCATCTGAAATATTCTGCACACCCTTTGATTGCTCTTGTGCCGCAGATGTCACATCTACCATTGAATTCTTTACAGAAGAAACGTTATTAACAATCTGGCTCAAAATGTCTTCACATTTTTCAGCAACAGATACACCGTTATTAACTTTAACTTGTCCGTCCGTAACGAGAGATTCAACTCTCTCTTTTGTCACTCGAATAGTATTTTCAACTTTCGCAATTGATTGCTCAAGAAGTTCATTGATTTCTTTTGAAGAATGTCCACTCATCGTTGCGAGTTTTCCTACTTCTTCAGCTACAACAGCAAACCCTTTTCCTTGATCACCAGCTCTGGCCGCTTCCACTGAAGCGTTGAAAGAGAGAAGCTTCGTTTGAAAAACAATATCGTTGATGACTTTTGTCTTTTCAGAAATATTATGAATAACTGTGATGATTCCTTCGATCTCGCGGTTACTGTTTTCGATCTGCTCAAAAATATCTTTGTTGTTTTTCTTAATCTCATCCATCTGAGTAAGCATTTGATCAACAGTTTTCTTTCCTTCTTCAGCGATTCTATAACTGTGATTAGCTTGGTCTGAAGCATCTTTAGCATTGTCCACACTCTTAGCAACCATCGCACTGATCTCATCAAGCGTAGTGGCCGTCTCTTGAATAGCTGAAGCCTGCTCTTGAGTAGCATCTGAAACTTGCGCAGAAGCATCTTTAACAGTGTTACTTCCATCGCGTGTAACTTGAGCGGATTCTTTCAAGCGATTGGCAAGGGCCAGGATTTTTCCAGTGATGCGATTGATGAGAATGTATCCAATGAACAACGCCACGGCTGCGATAGCGAGCCCTAATCCTGCTTGAATGAAAATTTGTTTGTAAATTGGTCCTGTGATAACTGATTTAGGAATATTGACTTCTACCGTCCATTCCTCATCAAGCATTTTGATTTTTGAAAGAACACTTAGATTGTGGTCACCTAAAACAATTTTTTCTGCAGGGTTTGTCGACCTTTCCAATTTATACGTGTCATAATTATCAACTTTTTCAGTGAAGAGGTTTTTTAATAGTCTTGTTGAATCACCTGAGAACCCAACGATTGTGCCAAACTTATCGTAGATAATAATGCGTGAACCAGGAGGCAGCGCTTTGGGATCAGAGAGTTCCTGGAAGAAAGAAAGATCGATGTCAGCTCCGGTAACTCCGTAGAACACACCTTCTTTGATCATGGGAGTAGCAATCGAGAACATCAATACATCTTTACCATCAACTTTATATGAATATGGTGGAACGATTGCATTTTTCAACGATTTCTTTGCAAGCTGATAATAGTCACCAGCACCATCTTTGTCGTAATCAACTAGTGGTTCAACATTGAATGTGCCATCTGCTTTTCTGGTAATATAAGGAATGAATCTCCCTGTTTTATCAGAAGGCATTTTTCCTGCTTCGGCAGCATCATTATTGTCGAATGCGTTCGGTTCCCATCCTGTCCAAAGACCAAACATAGTTTTATTTTCGCTAAAACGTTCTTTCATCATTTCTAAAACTTCATTACGCGTAAATTTCATCGGATGATTTTTATCTTTTGATTGCGCGAGAACTTTACCGACAGTATTTGTAACTTCGAATGCCTGAGAAATTTTCATCGAAACAGCGTGAGAAATATCGTCACCAATTTGTTCTGATTCAATTTCTGCTTTTTTGAAAAGCTCATTTTTCAAAACGTAAGCACCATAGAAAGTGATAATAGAAGCAACGAAGAAAATACTTGTTGCGGCCCAAAGAAGAAGACGGAAGTTTAAAGATTTTTTCATACCATACCCAGAGAATTTTAATTGATGCTGCACTTATCGGTACGATTGCTAGACACTTAGCTTAAGATTTCCTTTGGTAAACAATTCTTCTTTTGATAGTTGCGAAAGAAAAGTGAAAATGGCAGACTTTCCAATATGAAAAATTTAATTATTCTTTTTGTAATGCTCGTAAACTTTGTCCAGTCAGCTCGTGCTGAGCTTTTCGACATAGGACCATTCCCACTTCCTGGATCTATAGAAGAAGCAATCGATGTGAAAACGCTTTTGTTCTACCAAAGCATGCGCTCTCAAGAAGACTGTGATTATGCGGCCGCTGAATCGGATGATGTGAGTTTACAAAATTTCTTCGGCGGAAAACACGGACTACTTACTGATGATGAAATTAAAAAGGCCAATCGAAAAATGATTACACTTAAAGCAAAGGCCTTGTATAAAATCGTTCGCGAAAAAGAACGTTATGATCGCCCTCGCCCTTATGATTCCCATCCAGAAATTCAGCCCTGTATTGAAAAAGAAGCTTCTGCTTCTTATCCATCAGGCCATTCTATGTTTGGTAGAATGTATGCTCGCGTACTTTCTTTCCTTCATCCTGAGCGCGCCATTCTTCTCATGAAACGTGGAAATGAAATCGGTGAAAATCGTATGATTGGTGGAGTTCATTATCCAAGTGATGTTCGTGCAGGACAAAAGTTAGGTGATGAACTAGCGGACAATTACATCAATGTTCTTTAAGATTGCCCGCACATTTATTTTAAGCGGCTCACTTCTTCTGGTGGGCCCGGCCTTTTCAGCTGACGATATCGATACAACACTTCCACTTGGATCTGTTAACGGTCCAATTCAAGTTTCTCCCGAAGAACTCCAAGAACTAAAAAAGAAAGCGGAAGAAAAAAAGCAAGAAGAGAACACTGAGGAAAAAGAGGAAGCAGAGCAAGTTGATTTAGAGCTTCCCGTTCATGTGGCCGCACACACTGGTGGAAGCGGCAGTAGTGATAGCGCGATTCTTATTTTCGCCATCGTCGGTACGGTCGTCGTATTTGCGTGGATTCCTTACGTTGTTGTTCTACTTTATAAAGGAATAAAGAACCCTGAACACTATCGATTCAGATCGATGCTCACAACTCAATACAATCGCTTCATGGATACGGGAGAAGTCGAGCGTTCCGGAAACATGAGTGGTCTTCGATACACGACGTTTATTGAAGATAAAAAAATGATTGAAGATAAAATCAAACAGCGTCGCTTTTATGGACTCAATGTTGAAGTGGGAAATTATCATTTCAATGATACTGATGAAATTACAAAACAAAAAGTTGGTTATGATTCAAACTACTGGCTCGTCGGCCCCTCTTTTATTTACGGAAATATGCGCGATCAAGAAACTGTTTTTTTCAAAACAGATCTGCTCGCTGGAACATCAGTCAAGAGTGATGTCGACCTTATCTTAAGAGCAGAGCTTTCACTTAATTTTAAATTTAAGTTTGGAATGGTGACTGGTTTTGGTTTCGGTGGAAATTATCTCAGCGGACAAAACGGCAAAGGCTTCTTCAAATACGCTGATCAGCTATCTACGCATTGGTTATTTAATCTCGGTTATCTTTTCTAGATATTAAAGTTTATTAATATATATTCCCAATTCATCTTCATCTGATTCAACATTGTATCTAATTCGCGTTTGATGGCCGGTTTTTCAAGATCACCAATTTGCTCATATTGTTCGAGTAGTCCTACTGCCTGGTCATAAGAGGCCCGAAGATTATCGACCTGAACTTGAAAATCAGTCCGTTCTTTTTCACTTTGTAAACGAGAACGTGTATCGGGAGAATCAAGTTGAATAAGTTTTTGCGCGTAATCTTTAATGATCTCTGCTTCTCTCGAATCATTAGCTTGCATTGGTTCTTCAATTGAAGCTGGTGCTCTTCCTAAACGACGTTGATCACGATTTTTTTCTGAACAGGCAATCATGCTAAAACACATCATGAAAATCAAAAATCCGTTTTTCATAAAAACTCCATTTAGGAATAAATCATTTTTCGAGTCATCCCACCGTCGACAATAAAATCTGATCCCGTGATAAATGTCGCTTCATCACTACTTAAAAAATAGGCGAGGGCCGCAATGTCTTCCGGCTTCCCCACGCGACCAGCAGGATGTTGATCGTGATCTTTCTTTTTAAGTTTTTCTTTTTCATAATCAGCAATCCAGCCTGGACTAATGCAATTCACTCGAACTTCTGGCCCAAGTGTGATGGCCAACGAATGGGTGAGAGAAAGAATTCCGCCTTTACTCGCACTGTAGATGACAGTGTTAGGTTCACTCATCAGATGTCGGGTTGAGGAGATGTTTATAAGACTTCCACGCGTTTTTTTCAGTAAAGGTGAGGTAAACTTCGCGAGCAGAAAAAAACTTGTTAAATTGACTGCTAGGCCGTCATTCCATTGTTTGAGCGTGACTTCATCAAAATCAATAAAGGTGAGATCGGTGCGAGCGGCATTGTTAATGACAACATCCAAGCGCGCTATTTTAGCAACACTGCGTTTGATGTCCTGCTCTTTACTAAGATCGCACTTCAGTGCGTGCAAGCGCGGATGGGAAATTTTATTTTTCGCTTTATTCTCTAATCCATAGACAATAAAGTCTTCCGCTAGAAATTTCTCGCACAGAGCTTCCCCAATGAGTCCGCTCGATCCTGTGATTAGAACTGCTTTTTTGCTCGCATCAACTTTCATACTCCAAAAGTGTGCGAGAATGATGCCAGATTATTTTATTCGCTGGCGGGGGCGCGGTTGTTTTTTTGAACGAAGTAGGCAATGTCCTCATTAAGATTTTTCAAATTCATCTTTTGAATGACAGCTAGATTTGCCCCAGCTTCTTTCAAACTTACAATGGCCGGGAAACATTTATGTCTTGCTGCAACCATCGCAGGAGTTTCATTGTCATTATTAAGTGCTTCTACATCAGCACCCTTTTCAATTAAAAAATCTAAAATTTTAGGTTTGCAAGTAGCAGCTGCTAAGTGAATAGGGTAGTAGCCTGTTTCTTTATTTATTTTATTCATTGAAGGGACTTTGCCTTCAATGTGCTTGAGAACGTCGATATTCCCGCCATAGATTGCGTATAAAATGGAATCAA
>CBIHOP010000241.1:0-5255 GCA_966211385.1 uncultured Bacteriovorax sp. | reverse complement strand
ATTCACTTCATCACACGCCAGCTACGATGAGAGAAGAAATAAAAAAAATGCCTGCTGATGTTCCGATTTTTCTGGGACATCTCAAACCTAATTTTCAATCCGTATTGTTCAAAGAAATTGCAGAGCTAAATGATGAGAGGATTACGATATTGGGGTCTAGTGATACTAGTTACGTTTTCTAGGTTTTTGAAAATCGTTCGGCTTATTAATTCACCTTAGCGAACTCACTAGAACAAATAATTCTTTTTATATTTTCAGTAAAAGTAAAAATGCTCCACTGGAGCATTTTTTCGCTAAGGCATACCAGGTAGGATATACATCTGGCGAGTTGGGATTTGCACTGGCTGAAAGCGGGCCGGTGGTGGATTTGATCCTGGGGCCGCTTGCCTGCGAGCTTGAGGTGTATTGTCCTCTTCTTCATCTTCTTCAGATTCAGGCGCCTGTTTATCAACACACACTTTTTTCGATGCGTCCCATTTGTATCGAGAAGTAGGTGGGTTTCCTTCTTTTGATTGCTCGGCTAACCATTCATCATTTTTCTCGGTACAGAGATCTTTATCATCTTTTTTAGCAGCGACTGGTTTTTCTTCACACGATAATTTGTCTGCAGAAAGTGTTAGTTTTTTGTCTTTTGTTTTTCCTTCTTCATCACAAATGGCCTGTGTTTTTTCTTTTTTAGCATCTGCACTTTTTTCTTCACACGACATTTTGTCTGAAGATAGAGTTAACGTCTTTTTCTTTGTTTTTCCTTCTTCATCACACATGGCCTGTGTTTTTTCTTTTTTAGTATCTGTATTTTTTTCTTCACAAGACAATTTATCTGAAGAGAGAATTAATGTTTTGTTATTAGTTTTACCTTCTTCATCACACATTGCTTGTGTTTTTTCTTCTACACATGCATTTTTTTCTTTATTTGGAATGAGTTTTTTATTTTGTGTTTTACCTTCTTCTTCTTCACAGATGGCATCCGTTTTTTCATCAGTGCATGTTAATTTGTCTAGAGATAAAACTAATGTTTTATTTTCTGATTTTCCTTGTTCAGTACATTCTTCAGCCGTTTTTTCTTTCTTCACTTCCGGAGCGTCTGCTTTTGGAACATTCGGTGTTTCAGCTGGTCTCTCAGAAGGTTTATCAGAAGGTCTTTGCGAAGGTCTCTGATTAGGTCTTAGTGCAGGTCTTTGAGACGGATTCTGGTCTGTATCGAGATTTGATTTTGCTGGTTCGTTCGCTGTACCTGGACGATTAAACGTTGGTGGTATAACAGCAGGAACCGTGTTTAGAGTTGTAAGAAGGGGAGTTGTGGTTGTTGGTGATGTTGCTTTTGGCACGCAACTTTCACCGTCACTTGAGACAGTTAATTCAATTTTCGGCGATTGATTTTCACCATCTTGTTTACAGCTTTCGATTGTTGGACGAGAGACAACAAGGGCCGGCTCAGTTTGACAACTTTCATTGGTTTCGACTTTAAGCTGCATACCAGGTTGACGAAGTTTTACTTCAACACCTTCACCTGATTTATCCGAAATAAATTCTATACTTTTTTCACATTGGGAGGAATCAACGGATTTACCTGATTTCGAACAAGATAGTTTAAGATAAGACGTATCGAAACCAGATTTCTCACTGAACTTTAAGTTACTCACAAAAATGCGTGATGATTTTTGTTTTACTGCAGGACAATTTTCAAGACGCGATCTTGTATCGTTAAAAGTTCGGTCAATGGCCGCTTCAAGTTTTAATTCATCAAGGGCCGTTTCAGCAATCGCTTCTGGACTCTTGAGAAACTTTTCATTCGCATTTATAAAATGCAGAATGGCTTCAATATTATTTTCGTTACCGCCATCTAGCGCTTTCACAAAGAGAGAGTAGTTACACGTTTGAATACCACTTTGAATGAACGACGGATTGGCCAAATGTTTTAGACATTTTTCATTTTTAGCTTTCCAATCACGCAAGGCCTGCATATTTTTTGCAATGGCCAGGTTGATGGCCTTTTCTGAATCTTTCAATTCTTCAATCTTTAAATCAGAATTAGCTTCAATCTTTCCGTTTTTAATTGAATTAATTAAGCGGTTGAGAGGAGCATTACGGACACGATTAAGTTCATCGGCAGTAAAGTGTTTTGAATTTTGTTGTTTTCCAGTTTTTGCTTCACGTTCTTCGAATTGAGTAATACTGCAAAGTCTATCTTGGGCATGAGTCAGAAGTTTTTTAAGAAGATACTTATCGTTATTTGTCAGACGTGCAGGATTTTTTTCATCGTTAAACTTTCTCAAACTTGCTTCTTGAAGTTGATCAATAACGATATTGACCTTATTCGATTTTATGTAATCGGCCATTTGTGAATCATTACCTTCAACGGCCTTCATAAAATCTACTAATGCTTTATTAGACGAATCGAATTTTTCAAACTTAGCAGCTTGATAAACAGCTGCAACTTTTTTCAAGGCAAGTTGATATTCTTTGTAAAGGGCCTCTTCAAAAACCTTCCCTTCATAAGGAGCATTGGGATTATGAGGTTTTAAAACGAGTTTACCGTTTTCGAGATGAGCGTCTTTTCCATTGTAGTTTAATGACTGTTGAAGAGCGATGTAGAGTTCTTTAAATCGTTCCTTCTCCTCTAAACAATTTGAGGCCACTGCCAAATTCATTTGGGCAAACATGACGATCAAAGTGGTGAGAAATGACAATTTTAAGTACATCCGTTTTCTCATTATGAGGGAATGTTTAGAAATCTCAGTGACTAATCGGCAGGAACTTAATAAAACTTGAGAAAAAGACTTGGGTTTGTCTTTTTAATACTTTTCAACTGCCTCCAAAAATGGCCAAATGATGATCCCATGATTGAAAAGAACAAAATTTTTGATTTAGCGACTGAAGGTCGAATGCTCGAATTTTTGCAAAAAGAGTATGGCCCTGAAGTATTCACCCCTGGTTTAGAAAGAACAAAACCTCTCTATGAAACGTTTATTAAAGCTATTCAAGCGAATGGGACTAAAGTTGTCATTGTGGCCGGAACCAACGGGAAGGGCCAAACAGCGCATACGCTGACGTCCTTTTTCAAAAAGATCGATAAAAGTTATGGGCTGTGGACTTCTCCGCATATTCTTTCTTTGACGGAGCGATTTGTCTTTGGTGGAGAAATACTGCCTGATGAGCTGGAAAGGCGATTGTATGACGCCCACTCGAGAGTTCGTCGTGAACACCCTCATTTAAAAATTTCATTTTATGAATTTCTTTTTTATGTGTTTTTGGAAAAAGCTTCGGAATTGGACCTTGATTATCTAGTGCTCGAAGTTGGGCTGGGTGGAAAACTCGATGCCGTAAATCATTTTGATGCAGATTGTATGTGTATCACGAGCATTTCTCGAGACCATCAAAGCATTTTAGGATCGACTTACAGGCAAATTTTAAGTGAAAAAATAGCAGTTTCCAGACCAAATCGTCCGCTCTTTACAGCTTTTCATTTAGATTATCTTAACGAGCTGACACGAGATTATGTCCAGCAGAATGGGGTTACGTGGAGGCCACTAAAACCAACTGAGGAAAAAAATTATTTTCTGGAAAATCAGGAAATGGCCTGGGAAATTTTTAGCTTTTTTCTTCCTCAGTATAAGAGTAAAAAGACGTCGTTTCTGTCAGAGCTTCCGGCCTATAAAGGTCGAAGAGAGATAATGACATTTGGAGCAAAGTCTCTTATCTTTATAGGTGCACACAACATTGATGGAATGAGAAGAATGTTGCAGGCCCACGACGGAGAAAAATCATTTAACTTCGATTGTGTGTTGCTCGCTTTTTCAAAAAGACCACTCGATGAAGTTGAAGTGATGTTGAAATCAGTGATGGATTATGTTCCTCATGAAGTTTCGCTCAAAGTGACATGCTTTGATCATCCAAAGGCCTTAAGTCGAGAAGATGTTCGACTGGCCTTCGAAAAAACTAACAAGGGAATGTTGCAATTTGTTCCAGACTGGAAGAGCGATCTACAAAATTCTAAATCCACTTCGATACTCGTTTGCGGATCTTATTACTTCATTGGTGAAGTTCAGCGTTTTATTCTTTCTTCTCCAAACTAATCTTCAAGCGCGAGAAACATTCGAGTTCAATCTTGGTGAAAAAATAAACATTCTTTCAGACAAGGCCTTTCGCAAATCCAGCCAAAATGAATTTGAAGCTGTTGGAAATGTTGTTATCACCCATTTGAAGAATTCCATCTATGGTGAGAAAGCGAAAATCAATTTTACAACCGGTGAGACGGAAGTTTTAGGAAACGTCAGATATATCGCTCCTGAACTCACGTTATACGGCACAAAACTAAATTACAATTTTCTCACGAAACAAATAGATATTTATAATGCCCGGGTTCTTTCAGATAATTATGTCATTACGGGAAAAAAGATTACTCAGACGACATCGAATTTTATTTTTGCAGAAGAAGCAGAATATACAACGTGTAAAGACTGTCCAGAGTCATGGAGCATCTCAGGGAAAAGAATAATCATTGAGATTGGACAATACGTTCGACTCCAAAATGCTTTCATTAAAATCAATGGTGTCATCGCGATGTATGTTCCCTACATCATTTTTCCCATCAAACAAAAAAGAGAAACAGGATTACTTTTTCCCGCTCTTGGTTTCAGCTCTGATGAAGGTTTTCGTTATCAGCAACCTTTCTTCTGGGTGATCGACGACTATCGAGATATGACGATAACTCCTTCCACTTTTGGTAATCGCGGACTCGGTGGACAACTCCAATATCGACAAAACATCAAAGAAAAAACATGGCTTGAACTTAATACACTTCAAATTAATGATCGTATTTATGAGCCCTATAAAACGTCAGAAGAACTCTCAGGTAGAAAAGAGTATAGGCATTTTAGTAATTTTGAATCGCACTTCATTCACAAACAATTTGTGAATGGACATTTTTATTTCAACGACACTTCTGACCTAGATACGATCCGCGATATGAATTTTTTCTCAAAAGAGAGAATCAAAGGAACAGAAGTTGGGGGCGGGGGATTTCTTGAAACAAGAAACTCTCTTTTTTCTTTAAGTGCACAGTCCTACTATAATAAAAACTTACTTATTCAGGATCCGTCTGCATTCGACGATCAATACGTACAGATTCTTCCAAAGCTTACACTTTCAAGTATTCCATACAATTTGATTCATTCGAGCAATCCTTTTGTTAAAAATTTAACTTTTGGTTTCACCGGTGATTATACAATCTTCAAACAGAATCATAGTGCGAC
>CBIHOP010000240.1:0-5264 GCA_966211385.1 uncultured Bacteriovorax sp. | reverse complement strand
AATTGTTGGTCAAGCTTAGCACGCGTTTTATGCGGAGGAAGCTTGGCCTTTGTTTTCGGGGTCACCCTAGGGCTCCTGCGATTCAGTCTTCCTAATGTTTTAAAACGTAATTTTATCTTTAACCTCATCGTCGATGCCCCTAGATTTCCTCCACCAATTGCCTGGATCCCTTTTGTTATTCTTGCGTTTGGAATCAGTGATCTTTCGTCATGGGCGATTGTGTTTATTGGTGTCTTCCCTGCTGTGTTTATAAATACGTATGAGGGACTTTCTTCCATCAAGCCGGAAATCATTCGAACAGCACGTTCAATGGAACTATCGAAAGTTGATATGCTTTTTAAAATTTATTTTCCAGCGATTCTGCCACAAATCTTTACGGGATTAAGAGTTGGTCTTTCTATGGGATGGATGTCAATTATTGCAGCCGAAATGATCAGCGGACAATCAGGATTGGGTTATTCAATTCAATTAAATAGAATCAATCTTCAGTACAATTTGATGGTTGTTGATATGATTTTAATTTCTGTTGTTGGATTTTTTATTAATCAAGGAATGCTCAAGCTTCAAGAAAAGGTTGTTCGATGGAAAAATTAGTAATCGAAAACTTAACAATGATTTTTGAAGCGACGAAAGCTGAAGATGCAAAAGTTGTATTTAAAGATTTTTCTCTGGAAATAGATTTGGGAAAAATTTACGCATTAACAGGTGAGTCCGGAATTGGTAAGTCTACTCTTGCACACATTGTTGCTGGACATTCAAAGGCCCAATCAGGAATTATAAAATTAAATGGTGAAATTGTTTCGAAACCCACAAGGGATATTTTCATCGTTCACCAAGAAAATGATCTTTTTCCCTGGCAAAATGTAGAGGAGCAATTGCTTTTTACCGGGGCTAACTCAGAAGAAATTAATAAATTCTTAAAAATTTTTAAACTTGATGATAGTAAACATCTCTTTCCTCATGAGTTATCAGGAGGAATGAAGAAAAGATTGGCTTTAATAAGAGCGCAATTATTAAAACCAAAAGTCCTTTTTTTGGATGAAACTCTTGGCTCATTAGACAGGAATTTAATCAGAGAAATTCTTCATGAAATGATTCCGCTTTGGCGTCAGGAAAAAATGACAGTCATATTCATCACTCATCATTTTGAGGAACTAAAAGAATTTGTCGATCAGAGGATTAGTTTTTGAAAGTTGTCGTTTATATATTTTTTTTAATAACGATTTTTACAGTTAGTAGTAGTACAAACTTTAAGCAAGAACTTTATTTACAGACTGATTGCAGAATTTTCGATCTGAATGGAAATCTTCTAAAAAAATTTAACGATTATTTGTGTCTTTTTATGGATGATGGTTCCTATTTTAGTTTGGTCGGAAGTTCAGAGCTCGCTACCGGATACATAACTCGTTATTCTTCAAGCGGGCGAATTTTGTGGCGGAAAAAAGAAGATGTTCATCACGAGTTAAGTTTAACGACAGATAAAAAATATATTACATATATTTCTTCAGAAGCTGGTGAGTACGATGGAGAAAAAATAAGGTTTGATGTTTTAAACATTGCTGATCTGGATGGCAACATCATTCATCGTTATAGTTTTAAAGACCACTTTGCAGAACTACAACAAATATTAAAAGACAACGACAAGCACTTAGGACATGTGCAGGTTCTTAAGGCGGGTGCTTTTAAAAATTTTACAGAGTATACTCACTTCAATTCATTCAAAGAGATCAAGCAAAACGCACTATCAGAAGAGTTTCAATGGCTCAAACCTGGAAATTTTATTTTAGGTGGAAATTGTACCAATCTGTTTCTTATTTTTAATCCAACACTTTCGGAAATTATAAAAGTCATTGATTATGGTGAAGGAAAATTATGTGGAACTCACGATGCTCAAGTTCTTCCTACAGGTAACATTCTTCACTACGTAAATTTGAAGGATGTAAACAATCCGCAATCATACTTGGAAGAGTATGATCCAATGAAACAAAAAGTTGTATGGAGTTGGCCGAAAGAGAAAAATGAATTTTACAATTTCATGTTAGGAAGTGTTCAGCGTTTGGATAATGGTGAAACGATTTTCACAGATGGTGTAGCGATCATGAAAAACAATCTTGGCGTGAGAGGAAGCAAGCCTTCTGTCGTGAAGCTTTCCGCTGAAGGTAAAGTGAATATGATTTGGAAGATGACCCTAACTAACAGCAAAGAGCTCTATCGGGCACGTATTCTTCCGCTTGGACCTTTTCTAAAAAATAATTTCTAACCGGGCTCTACTTCAACATCGAATTGCTCTTCTTCTTCATTCCACTCAGCAGTGATGTGCAAGGGGTGGCAGCAGACTTCGCAATCAACAATAAAGTCTTGGGACTCGCCTTCTTCGACATAAATTTCGAGGGGAATGTTCTGAAAGCAGTAGTGGCATTTGATTTCCATACATTCCTTATAACACTAAAAAAAAAGGGCCGTCTTGCGACAGCCCCCTTTTTATTTTTTTGTTTGGTTAAACTTCCAATCAATCGAACTCTAATGCAAAGATCACTGTCTCCAGTTATTCTGCACAATAAAAACGCTCTCGCGTTTTTTCGATTGATTAGTAGCGATTTCTTCCGCCGCCACCGAATCCACCACGTGATCCACCACGGTTATCGTTTGGAGTCATTGGTTTTGCTTCAGAAACAGTCATTGCACGACCGTCCATTTCTGTACCGTGAAATTTGCTGATTGCTTCTTCTGCTTCTTCATCAGTCGACATTTCGATGAATCCGAAACCTTTTGATCTTCCAGTTTCACGATCAGTGATAACTTTTGAAGAATCAACAGTTCCTACTTCTTCAAACTTTTGTCTGAGAGATGCATCGTTTGTTGAGTACGGAAGATTTCCTACGTAAAGTTTTCTACCCATTTTATACCTCCTTAAGGCTGGGGCCGCTAAAGAGGAGGGACTTACTACTGACCACTAATCTTAAAGGCGACGAACATTAACAATGGCACCCTACATGAGCGCCTAGAGAAAGACTATCATTATTAATCACTTTTCGCCAGGGGGCATGAAACAATGCTACTTCCTTCGGAACTTTTGAAGTTTTATGAGGATTTCTTTGAGGTTCTCTGAAAGCTTCTTCTTTTTCCAGTAGCTTGCGACTTGCTTGTTAGCATCACTAAAACCCGGATAAGGATGGATTGAATCAAGTATTGTATTTAGTCCTAAGTTGTTTTCCATGGCCAGGATGAATTCTTGGAGCTGTAGGGACGAATTTTTCCCAACAATAGTGACACCTAGAATTTTATCGGACTTCTCTTCTGTCCATACTTTTACGAATCCATTCTCCACATTTTCGATGATTGCCCGGTCGAGATTTTTATATGAGAAGACAGTTTCTTCGAATGCAATTTGTTTATTTATTAGTTCTTCTGCGTTTAATCCCACCGCAGAAATTTCTGGATCACAATAAGTGCATCGAGGAACAATTTTATGATCTACTCGAAATTTTTTGATAAAACCAAAAAGAATATTTAGTGCAACTACTTTTGCTTGTTGAGAAGCGAAGTGAGTAAATTGGAATGGTCCGGCAGCATCGCCGCAAGCATAGATGTTCGGAATGGATGTTTGAAGAAACGAGTTTGTCCAAATTGTTTTATCGGTATTTAGTTTTATTCCCGGAAGCAGTGATGTGTGAGAAGGCTTTCTTCCGAGGGCAATAAGAACTTTGTTAAAGTTCAGCGTTAGTTCTTCCGTAGAATTTTTTATGCGAACGATATTTTGATCAAAAAATAGAATTTCGGAATTCAAATATAATTTAACTCCATCACGAATCAATTGTTCTTCAATCATTGTTGAAGCTTCTCTATCTTCTCGGCTTAGTAATCGATCTTGTTTTTCGACAAGAGTCACGTTAGATCCAAGCCTGGCAAATGCTTGTGCAAGCTCAACTCCGATTGCTCCTCCTCCACATACGAGAAAGTGAGCTGGCAGTTCTTTTAAATTCCATAAAGTGTTTGATGTAAGATAATCAATTGAAGCAAGCCCAGGAATTGGGGGAATAAAAGGCTCCGCCCCAGTCGCTAGAACAATATTTTTGGTCGTCAAAACTTGTTCATTAATTTGAACTTCATACGGACTCAGTAGTTTTGCTTCACCCGAAAAACATTTTACACCAAGTGATTCATATCTCTCACGTGAATCATGCGGAGCTATCTTAGCAATGGTGGCATGAACATCACTCATAACTTTGTTAAAGTCTAGTTGCTGCTTAGATAAATGAATGAGTGATTTACTTGGTACGCAGCCGGAGTTCAAACAATCACCTCCCATCTTATTTTTCTCAATGAGAGCGACTTTTGCACCTAAGCCACTTGCAATATTTGCAGTCACAAGTCCAGCTGAACCACCGCCGATGACAACAACATTGTAATCGAACACAAGAGGCTTTTTAAACGGTTTATATAATCTGTATTTCGTTAACTGCCATGAAATCCATTTTCCAACTGCGGGCAAAAAGGCAAGAAGCAAAAGAGCAGTTGCCGTCCTGAAATTAAGTATAGACTTGATTGATGTTAATTCTAAAAATGTTAGACCTGCAAAAGTATAGACAACAAGTCCCGGAATCATTCCCAAGGCAGTGCAGATAAAATATTGTCGAACACTGATTGACGTTAATCCCATTGCTAAGTTCACAAGAAAAAATGGAAAAATTGGTGCTATTCGAAGGGTAAGTAAATAGAGAGTGCCTTTTTCATCAAACTCTTTTTTAATTATCTCTGATTTTGAACGAAAGAAATTGTTGAAGAGATCGCCCAAAAAATATCGTGATAAGAGAAAAGCGATCGTAGCGCCAACAGTTGATGATGCCAGTGAAAGTATGAGACCTTCCCATAACCCAAATAATGCACCTGAAAGTAATGTTAATATGGTTGCAAAAGGCAGTGAGAAACCGGCAACAATCAAGTATGTCGTAACAAAAATAGCGACTGCTTTGAAATGGTTAGTTTCAACATAACTTTTTAATTCACTAAAGTTCGATTGTAAGTAATCCAATCTAAAAGTGTCGTATGGGATAAAGGTTAGAAGCGCGATAAGGAAAACGATTAAGACGATGGCCAGACAAAGCTTAATGGCTTTAAATGAGTGTAGGTTCATTATATAATCTCATTAGAGGTGATTATGCGACTCTTAACCATTGTGCTTCTCTTTTGCTTCAACGTAAACATTTTGCATTCTGCTGAAATAAAGAAGCTTGTTTTGGGCGGTGGATGTTTCTGGTGTATGG
>CBIHOP010000239.1:0-5272 GCA_966211385.1 uncultured Bacteriovorax sp. | reverse complement strand
CAATTTTTGCCATGGCCACATTTGTTGTTAATAAAGAAAGTAATAACAATTTCTTCATCAAAAAACTCCTTAAGCGTTCAGAGCGCGATTGTCTGTAGCTGCCAAACACGCTTCTTTGAAAGATTCAGTGTATGTTGGGTGAGGATGACAAACGCGTGCTACGTCTTCCGCACTCGCTCTATATTCCATTGCGAGAACGGCTTCGGCAATCAGGTCCGCACAACGAGGACCAATCATATGCACACCTAAAATTTCATCTGTCTTTTTATCAGCAAGAACTTTAACGAGACCATCAGATTCTTCAGATGCGCGAGCGCGTCCTGAAGCTTTAAACGGAAAACTTCCCACTTTAAATTCGCGTCCTTCAGCAACAAGCTGCTCTTGCGTTTTTCCTACAGATGAAACTTCCGGCCAAGTGTAAACAACACCAGGAATTAAATTGTAATCAATATGTGGTTTTTGGCCGGCAAGGTATTCGGCAACCATGACACCTTCTTCTTCTGCTTTGTGAGCAAGCATGGCGCCTTTAACAACGTCACCGATAGCATAGATGTGCTCAACATTTGTTCTCAAGTGAGAATCCGTATCAACGCGTCCGCGATCATCGAGTTTAACACCTGCTTTATCGAGGCCAAGTCCATCAGTGTACGGCTTTCTTCCAACCGCTACCAGACAGTAGTCTCCAGTGATTTCTACTTCTGCATTTGTCTTTTTATCTTTTGCTTTTACCGTAACTGTTTTTCCTTTTGCCGAAACACTTGTGACTCCGTGACCTAACATAAATTCAATGCCGTCACGTTTTAAAACTTTAAGAAGATTCTTCGACATATCACCATCCATTGTGGCGATGATCGTGTCTGCGTATTCAATAACTGTCACTTCAGATCCGAGTCTTCTGTACACCGATGACAATTCTAAACCGATAACTCCCCCACCAATAACGATGAGTTTTTTGGGAAGTTCTTTAAGCACAAGAGCTTCTGTTGAAGTGATGATTCTTTCTTTATCGATTGTCACACCTGGAAGTGATGAAGGTTTTGATCCAGTCGCAATAACGATTTTCTTTCCTTTGATTTCTGTCGTTTCACTCTCACCTTTGATTGAAATCGTGTGAGCGTCTTTAAAAGATCCATGTCCTGTGTAAACATCGATCTTATTTTTTTTCATGAGGAACGCGACACCTTTACAGACGTCAGAAACAACAGTTTTTACTCGTTCACTCATTTTGTTGAAATCGAGTTTTACATTTTCGGCAACAATACCGTGTTTTGAAAATGAATGTGTCAGTTCATGGTATTTCTCTGAAGAATCAAGCCAAGCTTTTGAAGGAATACATCCAACGTTTAAGCACGTTCCACCCAGTGTTTTGTACTTTTCGATAATCGCAACTTTCATTCCCAATTGAGCACATCTTACAGCACAAATGTATCCACCCGGACCAGAACCAATAACAACAACGTCGTACTCTTTCATTAAATCTCCAAATTATTTTCTAATAAGAACCATTTCTTGCTTTTGCTTGAATAAAAGAAAAGAAGAAGACAGCGTTGGGATCATTTGCGACCACGGCCATTTCTTTTTTCATTCCTTCTACAGTTTCTTCAGTTACATATTTTGCTTCGATAAGTTGATCAGCAGCACTCATCAGAAGCTCTGACCAAAATTCGATAATTTCTTTTCTCTGACCCGGACGGCGATTATCGAGGAACCACGTTTTCACTTCCGTTTCGATATTTTGAAACCCGATTTGCATCATGAGATTTCCGAGTTTACCTCCCATGAACGGATCACCTTTTTGATCGTATTGATAATCATTGAAGGCCATCCAATACTTCAAAACATTCGGTGAATAAGGATCAAGAAAAAAAGATGAATTCAAAACTTCAGTGGCGTAAAGCACTCCACCTGGTTGAAGAACTCGTCTAATTTCGGAAAGCACTCGCTTTGGATCTGGAACGTGTTCCAAAACAAAACATAAAAAAGCGCCATCAAATGATTGCGATTCAAACTTTAAATTCGCTCCATCCATCTGATGAAGATCGTAGCGACCATTCGCAAATGGTAGAGCTGCTAAATGTGTTTTAGCGGCCTTCAATTGTTTTTCATTGAAGTCGACACCAGTGAGATGAATATTGGGAAAACGACGAAGAAGAATTTCGGATTGAGCACCAACGCCACAACCGACTTCTAAGATTTTTTTATTCGAAGAAAAATTTACGTTTTGATAAATCGTGTGTTCAGCAAAGCGTGCTTGCTTGCGCAAACGTTCTTGTTCTACTGGTGAAAAACCGTGCAAATAAGGAAAGTCAGATTTGTCCGCCATGAGTATCTCCATTTAAAAGGCCCCGACTTTCGAGTCGAGGCCCTCAAACATACTTATTTTTTGCTTAGACGTCCAAGAGAAGGCGTGAAGGATCTTCGAGAAGCTCTTTAACTTTTTTAAGGAAAGATACTGACTCGCGTCCATCAATAATTCTGTGATCGTACGATAGGGCAAGGTACATAATTGGTCGAATAACCACTTGTCCATTCACTGCAATCGGACGTTCAACAATATTGTGCATTCCTAAAATCGCTGATTGAGGAATGTTTAAGATCGGCGTTGAAAGCATTGAGCCGAACACACCACCGTTAGTGATTGAGAATGTTCCGCCTTGCATTTCTTCAATTGTAATTTTTCCATCACGCGCCTTCGTTGCTAACGCTAGAATTTCTTTTTCAATATCAGCAAGACTTAATTCTTCCGCGTTTCTTACCACTGGAACAACAAGACCTTTTGGTGTTGAAACCGCAATTCCGATATCCGCGTAGTCGTGGTATATGATTTCATCACCGTTGATTTGCGCGTTTACCGCTGGAAATTCCTGAAGTGCAATCGTACATGCTTTCGTGAAAAACGACATGAATCCAAGACCCACTCCGTGCTTCTTCGTAAAAGCTTCTTTGTATTTTTTTCTAAGATCCATTAATGCCGACATATCAACTTCGTTGAAAGTCGTGAGCATTGCTGTTGTATTTTTTGCTTCAACAAGTTTCGTTGCAATTGTTTTACGAAGACGAGTCATCTTCTCATTGCGAACTCCGCGTTTGTCAGAAGAAGATTTTCTCGCGACTGGAGTTGGTGCAGGAGCAGCTGCTTTCGCTGCAGGAGCCGCAGATGCATTAAGCGCGTCTTCCTTCGTTATGCGACCATCTTTCCCCGATCCCTTCACTGAATCAGCAGAAACATTTTTCTCATCAAGAATTTTACGAGCTGCTGGCGAAGGAATATTTACTTCTTTCGTTGAAGTAGCCGCAGGTGTAGAGACCGTTGCCACAGGTGCAGGTTTATCTGCAGGCTTCGTTGAGCTGGGTTGCGCCGCTCCCGCGGCTGGCTTTGCGCCCGCGGTATCAAGTTCACCGATTTTCTCGCCAATCTTTAATTCAGAACCTGCTTGGGCCATAATTTTAAGCACACCTGAACTTGGAGCTGGAAGCTCCATCGATGCTTTATCTGATTCGATTTCGCAAACTGCTTCACCTTCGTTAACGTACTCTCCATCTTTTTTTAACCAAGATGAAAGTGTAACTTCTGTAACTGACTCACCGATGACGGGAATTTTTAATTCAACACTCATGTTAGGTTTCCTTATTTAGCAAAAGCTTGGGTAATGATATCTGCTTGTTCTTTTTTATGGACGTTCGAGAAACCTGTGGCCGGGCTTGGAGTTGCTTTACGAGCAATCACTTTAAACCCTTCGAAGACATCCATGAAACGAGTTAAATAGGCCCAATAGCCCATGTTAATTGGTTCTTCTTGAACCCAGACTTTAGCTGCGTCTTTATATTTCGCGAAAACTTTTTTCAATTGTTTTTCTGGCAATGGGTGAATTTGTTCAAGGCGAACAATCGCTACATCATCGCGTTTATCAGCGATCTTTTTCTCGTAAAGATCGTAATAAATTTTACCTGTACACAGAATGACTTTCGCCACTTTCTTTCCTGTATTTGGATCGTCGATCACTTCCTGGAAGCGGCCGTTGATGAATTCATCTTTTGTTGATGTACAACGTGGATCACGCAGAAGTGATTTTGGAGTTAAAACAACAGCTGGCTTTCTGAAGTTCCATTTCATCTGACGACGTAATAAGTGGAACATGTTCGCTGGAGTTGTAGCGTTTGCCACAACCATGTTGTTTTCAGCAGAAAGCTGTAAATAACGTTCAGGGCGAGCTGAAGAGTGTTCAGGACCTGCGCCTTCGTGTCCGTGCGGAAGAAGCATCACAAGCCCGCTCAAACCCAGCAATTTTACTTCACCACGTCAGAGATATAGAGCGATGAAGATTAGAGCGCCCTTAGCGAAATCTCCAAATTGCGCGGCCCTAATCGTACGGCCCGTCGGCGTTGCCCATGAATAACCAAATTCAAATCCAAGGACGGCGTACTCAGAAAGAAGCGAGTTATACATGCTTACATAACCTTGGTTAGCACCAATATGCTCAAGACCCCAGTATGATTCGTTTGTATTTTCATCGAAAATTTTGGCGTGTCTGTGTGAGAAAGTTCCGCGAATAACATCCTGGCCAGTGAAACGAAGCGGATGTCCTTCTGCGAGTAGTGATCCGTATGCCAGTAATTCAGCAGATGCCCAATCAAGTTTATCGTTAGTGAAAGCGGCCTTTCTATCTTCTAAAACTTTTTCCGCTTTTTTCATCAACGTCATTCCTTGCGGAACTGTATTGATGGCCTTTGAAACTTTTTCTAGAGTTGCTAGTGGTACACCTGTCGCTGGAGACTCATCGAATGAATCTGCTTTCGACACTTCCATTCCATCCCAATCTTTATGTGGGCCTTTTGATTTTCCTGGAACAGCTTTTTCACGAACATTGTTGAAGCGATCTGAAAGAAGTTTTTTGTATTCTTCAATCATCTCATTTGCAAGCTCTGCTTTAATTGATCCGGCGTTCAGAAGTTTATCTAAGTAAAGCTCACGCGGATTTTTGTGTTTTGTAATCAGACCGTACAGTGTCGGCTGAGTATAACGAGGCTCATCTCCTTCGTTGTGGCCATGCTTTCTGTAACAAACCATATCGATGAAAATGTCTTCTTTAAATTTTTGACGGAATTCAACAGCAAGTTCCACAGCGTAGAAAACGGCTTCCGGATCATCACCGTTAACCTGAATGATCGGTGCTTCAACCGTTTTTGCTACTGAAACACAGTAGTGGCTTGAGCGTGCATCTTCGATATCTGTCGTGAATCCGATTTGGTTGTTGATAACAAAATGAATCGC
>CBIHOP010000238.1:0-5272 GCA_966211385.1 uncultured Bacteriovorax sp. | reverse complement strand
ACCGCTCAAAAACACTGGCGGTGGATCAGACACGACGGATTTTTATCTTTATTCAAAGGGTGGAGTTCCGGATATCTTAGATACGACGACAACGTCTTATACGATTAATTATCCTGTCGTTGTCACAGTAGGTAGTTCAAATCGATATCTCTATGTCGCCGCATATGATACAGACGCCCCTCAATGGGAAGTCGTTAAAATGTACCCGACGACATTGATCAGTTTGACCAATGCCGCTTTAACGTTTCCCGTTTCTCCGAAATCCATTTGCGATCAAACCGCAACCGCTTGTACCAATTTGGGTGTGGGAACAGCGACGAGAACAACTAAAGATATCAAACTTTATTTTTTCCTGCATTCGACGAACTCGCTGGCCGCTGGAGCAGTTATCGATCCCGCTACTTATACTGAAGGGATCTACATCGTCACGAGTATGAGTAACGTCATCCAGGAGCCGTCTGCTTATCAAGGAAATATTGTTTCCCAAAGAAGAGGGGATAAGAGAGTTGTCTTAAGTGTCGCCAATACAGCGGTCAACTTGGCCCGCAGTATTCGCGTTCTCAATTTACCATCCAATTCTGTTCCTGCTGACCGTGCAATTGGGGATCCCGCTCTCGGGGCCTACACACTTCTTAATGAATCTTATCCCTATACGACAGAAGGTGAAATCACCGTTCGTGAACTCGTCAATGGACAGACGTACAACCTGGCCTACGTTGTCGTCGACAAATACAATTTTGCGACACCAATTTCGGATACCGAAGTCGCAAGTCCTGCTCAAATTGAAGAACTCCTAAAAGAAAATAAATGTTTCCTGTTAACTGCGGGCTTTGGAGAGAATCACCCGATCATCGATTACTTCCGCCACTTCCGAGATACTGTTTTAAAAAACAACTGGGCGGGACGACAGGTCATTAAATCATACTACGATTGGGGACCGAAAGCGGCCCTCTACCTCTACGATAGCGAGTTTCTTCGTTTAGTCGTTAGAGGAATTGCCCATATTCTTTACTTCGCTTTTTCACATATCTATTTGATGTTACTAGGTGCTGTGCTCATACCTGGGGCATACCTGATTTTATTTACTTTAAGAAAAATTAAAACACAGAGGCTTTAAAAATCAATTATCATAGTTTATAAAGGTCAGCTTTTTAAAAACCCATATGGGCATGTGATAAATGATTGATAGAAAAAATTTAACTGTACTGATAGTTGATGACGAGCCCGATATTCTCGAATTGATGGAAGAAGAATTTCGTTTCTGTGGTTACCAGACTAAGACCGCCATTTGCGGAAACGATGCCATTAAAATCCTCAGCGAAGCACCCGTTGATATAGTTGTTTCAGATTATAAAATGCCTAACGGTAACGGCATGGCCGTACTTTCTCACGTTAATGGAATGGCCGGAAAACATCCGTTATTCTTTTTTGTGTCTGGACAGGCCGATGTTTCAACAGAAGATGCCTTGAAGGCCGGTGCGAAGAAATTTTTCTCGAAACCTTTTGATCTAGATGAACTCATTAAAGAAATCGAAAGAGATCTTTCAAAATAAAAAAGGCCGCATCTAGCGGCCTTTACTTTTTTAGCAATTAGACTTTTAAAATTCCTTCCAACTCACCATTTTGCATAAGTTCAGTCACGATGTCGTTTCCGCCAACGAGCTGCCCTTTAACGTAAAGTTGTGGATATGTAGGCCAGTTAGAAAATTGTTTTACACCTTCTCTGATATCCATGTCTGAAAGGATATTAAACGTTTTATAGCTTACAGAGTGGTGGTTTAAGATGCGGATAACGTTCGCTGAAAATCCACACTGAGGCATGTCCGGAGTTCCTTTCATGAAAAGAAAAATCGGGCTTGAGTTGATGAGATTTTTAATGCGAGTGTTGAGGTCTAAATTTTTATTTTCTTCTTCAACAGCTACGCCTTGAACAACGTTAAATGGGTTTGTCATATGAGGCTCCTTATTTTTTTAATGTGAGACCACGTTTTGCGGCCGTATCATAATCCATGGTCTTCAACTGAACGGCATGAATTTCTTGTTTTAAACTTTCTTTTAAAAGATCCATAACCATCTGGTGTTGAGCAATCAACATTTTGCCTTTGAAGTGATCACTCACAATCAAAATATCCAGGTGATCCATAGTTCCTGTCATGTCTGAAACTTCAACGTGAGCATCAGAGAGACCAGACTTGATTAAATTAACGACGTTTTCAAATTGCATGTTTTCCTCTTATTTAGCAGCTACGGCCCAAAAGCTCGTAATGAGAGTTAATGTACGAAGAACGACTGCGGTCCAACCGAAAATTTTGTGTTTCGGTCTGATCGAACTGTCTCCCGCAAGCAGTTTTCTTCCAGTCCAGACGAGTAGGCCATAAAAAACCACTGACAACACTGCAAAAGTCACGTGAATATTGAGGAGCATAGGATTAATCACAGCTTCAGAGGCCTTGTTAATTGCTCCGCGAGTGAGTTCAATTTGCAGAATGAGCAGGACGTCCCAAATCAGAACAGCTTTCATAATGGGAACGTGTTGCTTTCTGTTTTTTCGTTTAGCAATTCCCACCATCATTAAAGAAAAAATAATGACGGATTGAATTTGAAAAACAACTGCGCTTGTCATGGGTAATCTCGATAGTAAAAAATTAACTCCACAATAATAGAATCGGCAGGTTTCATCAACATGAATGGCCTTTAGACACGCGTTATCCGATCAAAAAAGATCACGCAGGTATAAAGCTTTTGAAATCCGTCACGTTTATTGTTAAAAATGAGGTCTACACATTGAACACTAAAGGAAATCGCATGGATCAGCATCGTCTGGGCAGATGGGCAGTTATCGATCTGGAAACATCGGGCGCCGATCCGTCATATGATCAAATTATTGATGTTGGTTTTTTATTGTTTGAAGGAACGAAACTTGTTCAAAAATATACAAGCCTCGTTCAATTTCCCGGTGAACTTTCTTCTTTCATTCAAAAACTCACCGGCATCACACCTGCCATGCTCAACAAAGCTCCGATCTGGCGTGAAGTTGAAACAGAAGTGCAAGGGTTATACGGCGCTAAACTGATTGCTCACAATGCGGATTTTGAAGAGGGATTTCTCAAACGCTCCTTTGATAAAATCGACGATGGTTCTCCTCGTGAAGAATACTGCGATACTCTTTTATTTTTAGGACTTTTATTTCCAGAATATTCTTCGCTTAAACTCGAACACTTTATTCAGGACTGGAAAATTGCTGAAACTGAAGCACACAGAGGATTTGAAGATGCTCAGGATCTTCTCAAAGTTATTCTGGTCGCCACTCGTTTAACTCGTCTTGATGTTGGTTATTACCAATTCATCAAAATGCAGTTGTTAGAGAAAAAAATTCTGAGTGAAGAATTTTATCTGATGCAATTTTTGCATTTATCAAATGAAGAGCTCGCCGAGATTGCTTTCCAGATAGATTTCAAACTGGATGAACATGTTGAAATTGCCAAAGCAAAAATCTGGGAAAAAAGATTTCCTGATTACTTGGCAGAAAAAAAACTAACGAAGAATTTTTCGCTGGAATTTTCAGGGCAAAATATAAAAAACATTTTCTCTGATGAAGAAAAAATTCAGACTCTTTATCCCAGCTACAAAAAACGTCAGGCGCAGATTGATTTAGCGCTCAAGACGGGGCAGTCATTAAAAAATAATATTCACAGTCTTATTCAAGCTCCTACCGGAACAGGGAAGACGTTTGGCTATCTCATTCCATCAGTTCTTTTTAGTTTGGAAGAGAAAAAACCAGTGCTCGTGGCCACGGGAACGAAAACACTTCAACATCAGGCCTTCAACAAAGACGTTCCACACGTGCGTGAATTTCTCGGTCTCAATGAAGATGAACTCAAAATTAAGTTATTGGTTGGATCGAACAACCACTTGTGTGAATCATTATTTCGTCAGGAAGAAACAGAAAATTCTCTGCTAGGGTATGCTCAGACTTTTGAAGATGCCTTTACTTCGGCGTATTTAGAATCAATCTTCTTTCACAACGCCCGAATCAAAGGCTCGCAGAAAATTTTAAGAGATGATTTGCCTTATGTTTTAAAACGCAAAATTGAACCGCTTCAAAAACGCGAACGTGAAATTGGAGTAGATTTCCGTTCTTGTTCAGGAACAAATTGTCCTTTCAAAAATAATTGCAGTTACATTCTTGGTTTGCGTGAAGCGCGTGAAGCTAACGTCATCATTGGAAACCATTCGCTCATGTTCTCGTGGCCGAAAGGAATGCCACGTCCTTCTCACATTGTCGTCGACGAGGCCCATAAAATTGAAGAGGAAGCGACCAAGGCCTTCTCACTCGAAATTGATCAGAAAAGTTTTGAAATTTTCGTGAATTCCCTGCAACACATGCAAGGGGTGGGGTCCCTCTTTTATCTTCTTGCTCAAAATGAGACCGTGGCAGGAGAGTCGACGGAAATTATCAAAAAAGTTCGTGAAGAAACACTTCGCTCTTATCAAATGCTGATGGATCACCTCAGTCCATTGAGCGAAAAAGTGGCCTTCTTCTTTAAACGTATGCCGAAATACACTGAGCTCTTCTGGAATGAGCTTCCGATGATTACGAAAACTAGTCATTCAGAAGCGAGCGCTCAAGCGATTCTCAATTCATTGGAGAGTGTAGCGTTTATTCTGCAGACGTATCATGCTCATCTGCTGCCGTATAGCGGACGATGGGATGTAAAAAATCTCAAGAGTGAAAATGAAATAATTGCTTTCACTCGATTTGAATCTTTCTTCTCGCAGCTTTCTGATTACATTGTGGCGTTTGATAAACTTCTCAATCCGACGAGCAACTATTGTCAATCGATGAAGTATCTCGAAAATGAAGGCTATCTCTTTTCTTCGGCACCAATTGATGTCGGTCGAATCGTCAATGAACAATTGCTGAAGCTGTCTGCATCTGTTGTTTTCACATCGGCGACACTCGCTAATGGAAATGGCGATACCGGCGCGAGAGGAATTGAGTGGGCGACAGGGTACGCTTACCTTGAACCGGATCGTCGCTTTAAAACCGGAACATATTTACCGACAACATATGATTACAAAGGGAAGACGAAAGTTTTCTTATGTGATGATGGCCCAGCTTTGTATCAGCAGAATTTTGTCGAAACAAATTTGAAAGCGATCAAACCTCTGATCCGTAATCTCGGTGGTCGCAGTCTCTTGCTTTTTTCCGCGAAAGCGCGATTTGAAACTGCTCGCGATCTCCTCTTAAAAGAATTTGGAGGTCCAAGTC
>CBIHOP010000237.1:0-5323 GCA_966211385.1 uncultured Bacteriovorax sp. | reverse complement strand
CATGATTTTAACCATGACCTCTCTCTTTTTCTCCACCACTATAGTGGGGCAGTTTTTAATAGTTATTAATAAGCGTTCGCTCACAGTGTGTGCGATAGTAGTTTATTCCTTCTGCCGCTGGTCCGTCGAATACAACTCTTTTATTATCAAAAACAACGACTCTGTTACACACTTCATTTATCAAGTCGTGGCTGTGAGAAACAAAAATTACTGCACCTGATTCGTGAATGAGTTTTTTAATCCTCTGAGTGATCTTATCGCTGAAAAAATGATCAGCTCCATTGAAAACTTCATCCAAGATCAGTAGATCTGATGGTCGACTTGAAATCAAAGAAAGAAATAAACGGGCACGCATCCCTTTACTATAAAGTTTAAAAGGCACATCTAAGTATTTTCCTAATTCACTAAACTCTTCAGATTCTTTGATAATTTTTTTTCTCGTTTCGGTATCAATTTCTGGAAAGAAGAAATGTGCAAGGACTTCTAAATTTTCTCTTCCTGAAAGCTCCGGAAGAACGACAACTTCTGTATCGAAAATTCCTCTAACAAGACCATTAACTCTTATAGATGGAACGGGACCAAACAAGCCGCAAATAAAACGACAAAGTGAAGTTTTTCCTGAACCGTTATTGCCTAATATACCTACGCGATCACCTTTTTTAACTTGTAAATTTATATCATCTAGAATGAGTACTTTCTGACTGCTGTTCAGAAGAAAATTCATAGGAGATTTGAAAAAATTTACAAAGTAATCGCGAAAAGAATCCACTTTATAAAAGGGAGTCGTATAGGCCAGACTGAAATGGCGGACATCCAGAATAACTTCTTTAGAGTCGGAAGAATAAGTCATATCGTTTTCTCCTCCAATAAAGTGTCGTTATGATGGCCATTCCGACAAGTGCAATTAAAGCAATCCCTATGGAATGGAAGTAAGCACTCACATCATTATTCCAGATTAATTTTTGAAAAGGTCTCAGCATTATATAAAACGGATTCCATGCAATGACTCTCTGATAGTTTTCAGGCAAGAGATGAACAGGATAGAAAACAGGAGTAACAAAAATCGCCAGTGTAGAAACAAACTGAACAATGTACTGAGTGTCTCTGAAAAAAACATTTAAAGCAGCGAGAAAAAAGCATAAATAGAAAACGAAAATAACAAGAACGAGGGTCGTTAATAAAAACAATGGCAACAACCACGGATTTAATAACAACTTGGGATTGATGAAAAATATTAATACGAAGTACGACGCAAGAAAGTTAATGAAATTATCCAAAATTTGCGAAACCAGAAAAACCCAAGGTGAAACTTTGAAGGCCATTAAAGTTGAGCGATTCGTAACCAATGACGTTGTTGTCATGGTTACTGAACTCATCATAAAAACCCATGGAACGATTCCCGCCATGAGATACACAAAATAATTTTCAAGATGGATTTTAAGAATGTGTTTGAAGATGATGGCCTGAACACCAAAGGTGAGAATCGGATTTAAAACAACCCATACGAAACCAGCAAATGTTTTGCGGTAACGAGACTTCATTTGAGCTATCGTTAATGAATAAACGAGCTCGTAGTTCTGTCGAATTTCGGCCTTAGATAAAAGCATATTACTCGGTTAATAAGTTGTACTTATAAACAGGATATAGGCTCTTCTTTAAAAATACTAAAAAAATCTATGCTGTTTGAGCAGTTGGCGAACACGAATCGAAACGATTACCAGTAAAACTACACTCAGGCCCAGGAGAAATGGAATGACCACTGGCAATTGATAATAAGCTTCGCTATCGAAAGCCTGCCCCATAAGAACGGTTGTCATCACCGAACCGAATGCAAGCGAAAGCAGCAAACAGAATCCGATCAAAATGGCGAACTCTTTGGTATAGATCTGGGCAACGATTGATTGTCTAAGACCCATGAGACGGTAAAGACCCATTTCTTTTTTTCTTAGATTCAGATGATTAAAACTTACTGCGACTAGAACAATCATGGCCAATGCCAATGAGAGAATTGAAATAAATTTTATAGCAGTGGCCATCAAATCAAAGATCGTTGTGATTTTTTTAACTAACTCTGAAACATCAAGAACAGAGACGTTCGGGAAGTTTTTAGCAACTTTGGAAAATATCATTCTTTTCTCGTCTAAAGTATCCACCTTAAATGAGGAGAGGAAGGTCTTTGGAGCTTCATCTAGTATTCCAGATTGAAAAAGAATAAAGAAATTAGGCTCGAAACTAGTCCACTTCACTCTACGGAAGCTGGTAACCACTCCCTCAATTTCAATCCCACTAATATCAAACTTTAAACGGTCATTGATCTTCACACCAATTCTTCGAGCATAGGATTGCTCAAGTGAGATCTGGCATAGCTCTTTTTCCGGTTGGCATGGGGTTGTGGGAAAACGTCCTTCAACGACACGCTCAGACCAGGATAGTTGATTTCTGTAGCTAAGATTCACTCCCCTATTTTTCATTCTTTCTGCATTTTCATCTTCGCGAGTGGAGAACTGAGTTTCTGCCTGTTCAGCCCGCTCAGTTGAAGATGTTCCATTCACACTGATGAGCCTTCCACGAATCATTGGGGCCACTAAAGTTTGAATCCATTTTTCGTTAGACAACATTTTATTGAAGTCTGCAACTTGAGAATCTTGTAAATCAAACATAAACAAATCAGGTCTTCGATCACCATACGATTGTGTAAATTCTGTTCGAAGTGATTTTTCCAGTTGGAAAATAAAAGTTGTTAATGTCATTCCTAACAACAAGCAGATGAATACAGTAAAAGAGGAAGTAAAATAGCGACTTAAAGTTTTACTTGCGTGTCTATTTACGAAGTTCAATTTTGCAGAAAGTTTATCTAATGTGACCGTTGCCGTTTTAAAAAATACGGCTGCCAGTAGAACGATGGCGGTTAATGACCCCACAAACAATCCGCCTATCTTTAATGAATTGGCGAGATACATGGAAAGTCCTACAACGTAACAGAGTAGTGGAATGAAATAAATAAACTTCAGTCTCTTAAGTTCGGCCGGTAAATCCTGAAATACAGTTGCTACTGGAGTTTGAAGTGCTCCCCAATAGAGCGGACCTAACGCCAATAAACTTCCCCCAAGGGATAATAAGAATATTCTAGTCATCGAGAAAACATTTAATTTAAAAACTAAATCTTCTCCAGAGAGAGATTCAAAAAAATGTTCGATCAACGGGAAGAAAGTCACGACAGCGATACTTGAAAGAACTACCGCAATGAATGTCAGCGCCAATAAGTGAAGAAAATTAACCTGAAATAGAAATGATGTTTTTATTCCAAGTGCTTTATAAATTGAAAAAACTTTGAGTTTCGCGGCCAAGAAATGTTGGGAGAAATAATAAAGTCCAATCAAACTTAAAAGATACGTTAACAGGGTGATTAGACTTAAATAGTCTGCTAGCAACATGAGTGCGCGGGCAACTTGCTGAGTAGAATCTGAAGCATCCACTACTCTTATACTTCTATCATTGATTAATTTACGAACATTTTCTTTTACAACTTTTGAATCCGCATCATCCAGCTTAACAGCATAAGCACTAGTGCCAGTTGAACCGAATTTTATCAATTCGGTGGCTGCAATGTGGTTATGTGATAAGAAAATTTTGGGAGCTAAACTGAAACCTCTAAAGGAAGAAAATTTGTCCTCTACAATAATATCATCAATGATGGCCTTTAAACTTCCTACCTGCAGCTGATCACCGATTTTTAAATCCAGCTCCCAGGCGATGTCACGGCTTATCCAAACTTTGGGTGACGTATGCAGACTCGACCAATCCCCGGGTCCTTTGTATCCATTTTTTTCTAAAACGAGACCGCCATAATAAGGAAAACCTTCAGAAACAAAATTGAGGTTAGCAAGTTTGGAATGGGGATTCTCAGAAACTTTGGAAACAAGCGAATAAGTCTCAATCCAGTGGGCGAAAGAATATTTATTATCATTAAGATAGTTTTCAATTTTTAATCTTTCTTCAGAGGTAAATGTTCTACGAGTTGAGATAGAAAGATCGGAAGCAATAAAATTTTTTGCGTTTTTTGAAACCTTGTCTTCTACCCCAGCTTTAAAGGCTTCCACGAGAAGAAGGCCAATGATCCCCAATGTAGCGCAAAGAAGAAAAAATGAATTGAATGCTTGATCTGATTTAAAATCACGCCAAAAAAACTTGATTAGTGACATTGACCACCGCTGAGTCTAATAATTCTATCTGCTCTTTGAGCGAGTTCTTCATCATGTGTGACAAGAATCATTGTCGTTTTATTAGCTCTTACAATTGAAAACAATGAATCGATAACGGACTTACCTGTTTCCACATCGAGATTGCCTGTTGGTTCGTCTGCTAAAATTAAATTCGGATTAAAAACAAGTGCACGCGCTATGGCCACTCTCTGTTGTTCACCACCGGATAACATTGATGGGAAATGATTTAGGCGATGACCTAGACCTACTTTCTCCAGCCAATCCGCTGCTAATTTTGAATCGAGTTTGTTATTAATTTCCAATGGAAGTTGAACATTTTCTAAAGCTGTTAAGTGAGGAATGAGATGGAACTGTTGAAAAATAATTCCAAGATTTTTTGCGCGCCAGTCGCAAAGTGCTTCTTCGCTCAGAACTGTTAAATCCTGATCGGCCATTTTGATATGACCTTTCTCTGGTTTTTCCAATCCTGCAAGAAGAGAGAGCATTGTCGTTTTTCCACTTCCTGATTTTCCCAGTAGTGCAACAATCTCACCTGATTGCATAGAAAGACTTACATCTTTCAAAACTTGAATAGTATTTTTTCCTTGAACAAAACTTTTATGAAGGCCTGAAATATCTATCTTCAAATGTTCTTCTCCACAAATTTCGCAACCAGATTCGCTATAACTTCATGTCCCTTTTCATTTGGATGAATGCCGTCGGGAAGATTGAGTTCTGGTTTTCCTGCGACTCCCTCTAGAAGAAAAGGAAGCATTGGAATATTTTCTGACTTGCTAAGATTCCCATACATATTACTGAACTCTCGAGTGTATCCGCCACCATAATTTGGAGGAAGCAACAATCCTAAGAGAAGAATTTTAACTTTTTGTTTTTTAGCAAACTGAATGAGTTCGCGAAGATTTTTTTCAGTGCTTTTTACAGGTAGTCCACGTAAACCATCATTGGCCCCTAGTTCGAGAACAATGACATCGGTTTTTTTCTTTAAATGCCATTTTAAACGAGTCATACCACTCGCCGACGTAGAACCACTGACCCCACCGTTTGTAATCACGACATCCTTACCATTTGCTTTTAACTTCTTTTCAACTAAGCGGGGAAAA
>CBIHOP010000236.1:0-5326 GCA_966211385.1 uncultured Bacteriovorax sp. | reverse complement strand
AGCCAGCTCTTCTCAAACTTATCTGCCAACTGACCGGCAGTTCCTGAAAACAACATGAAAGGAAGAATGAAGAGACCGCCACAGAAAGCAACAAGAGTTCCGGAATTTAATCCCATTAAAGAGACACTTCTGTAGGTGATGAGAATCACCAATGCATTTTTAAAAAGATTGTCATTAAGCGCTCCATAGAACTGAGTCCAAAACAGAGCTGACATGGCCTTGGGAATACTTCTCATAGTGAGAATAAGAATAGAAATTTAATATCTGATTGTCACGCCAAAAACATGGTAGTTTTCGTATTGCTTTCCCGGGTTACCATATTTTGTATCAAGTGCCGTACGATGTCTCTCAATCCCAATAAAGGGCTCGATGATGTAATCTTTTTTCTTAATAGGAAAACTCATCATGAGACCGCCTTCATAGGCCTTGCCACTATATCCGGCACTCGCCTGCGCCCAAGCTGAAAGCGCGATCCATGGTGCGCTTTTATGCGTGAGTGTAGATTCCCCTTTTACACCAATTTCCGGAGTCGCTGATGATTTGGTTAATGTCATCCCGCCTTTTATTTCGGCCTTCGTGAGACAAGTCCAGTTTCCAATATTAGTCAGCCACTCTTTTCCAATTCCGGCCATCAAGCGAACACTTGTGCTGTCAGGCTGCTCTTTCACATAATTGTAGCGAATGATATTCATGCCTAATTGATTGCGATTGAAATTATGCCACCAATCTTGCAGTTCTTTACTCAAGCGTCCCTTGTCTGTTTCGTGAGTGAGGTTGAATTCAAATAAAGAATAATTTTTTGAAGAATTTTTTCCGTCCGTTTTTTGGTCACCGAAAAGATCGTAGCGAAGATCAAGTGTATTCTTTTCGTGGAAATTTAAAAAATATTTTCCTTCTGAGTCTCGCGAATATCCTGATGAACGATCAAATTTTCCGAAACCTGTTGAATCGACTTTTAATTCCAACGAGCCTTTTGTACCTGTCACTTTGTATTCACCACCAAAGTTAACTGTACGCCCACGATCATCACCATCAATTTTGGCCAGATCACTGTTTAACTGAAAAACACCATGAAGAAAATTGTCGTTACCGTTTGTAAGCTTAAGTCCTGTACTTTTCTTTTCACCAATCAGTGAATAAAGAAGTCCTTGCTGCTCTGGTGATAATTCACAAAGACAAACAATCTCATTCGTTGTTGGCTTAGGAGCTTCTACGACTTTTTTTGGTGCACCATTATTATCGCAATCTTCCTCGCCTCTACCTTTTTTCGTTTGCGCCACTGCTTTCTGCGACTCTTCCAAAAAATTGAAAGAGATGTTCATCAGATCTTCATTGGTTGGTCCTTTAAAACCATTTTCCAGTTCTTGTGCTGATAATGTCAGAGGCAGTGCTAAAAGGATTAAACTTTTCATGAGTTTTTTATCGGTGTAATATAACTAAACTATAAACAATTGGAATTTTCTGTCCCAAGTAACCAACTATGAAACTCCACCATTATGTCCACTGTCCTTTTTGTGTTCGCGTTCGTATGGGTTTAGGCCTTCTTCGTAAGGACTACGAATCAATTGTCGTTCTTTATGATGATGAAAAAACACCTGTTGAATTAACTGGTAAAAAGATGCTTCCTATTCTCGTTGATGAAAATGGTAAGGCCATGAACGAGAGTTTAGATATTCTCAAATCACAGGATACATATCAGAGATTGAAATGGTCTGTGTATGAACCGCAAGCAGCAGAGTTTGAAGCTCTCTTGGATGAAATTGGCAAACAAGTACACTCCCTTTGCATGCCTTACTGGATTTGGACTCCAGAATTCAATGAAAGTTCTCGTCAGTACTTTCAGGCAAAAAAAGAAGTCAAACGTGGTCCTTTCAAAGATCTGATTAAAAATAAAAAGTCTTTCATAACTGCGCTTGAAACAATTCTTGAAGAAAAAGTTGAACCTAACCTTGAGCCTTATTACAAGCATGAAGAGTTAACCATTATGGACATCATGCTGGCTTCACATCTTTGGGGAATGTACATTTTTCCGGAGTTTCAATTCTCACCAACAATTCACCACTACCTTCAGCAGGTAAAAAGCGATTGTCGTTTCGATTATCATAAAGATTTTTGGTTATGATCTGAGGAAGTGGTTCTTAATGAGGAGGGCCGCTTCTTCAACATCAAAAGGCTTGAAGATGATCGCCTTCGGCTTTAGTACATTTAATTTTTCACGTGAATAATCAGAGTAGCCAGTAATAAAATACACAGGCATCTCGCTTCCGGCCGCACGTAAGGCCGAAACCAGTTCGACTCCTGACATTCCAGTCATGGAAATATCCGTTATCAGACAATGGAATTTTTCTTTTGAAAGTTTGACCTGAGCTTCTTCACCACTTTGAGCAGTTGTCACTTCGAAAGAAAGATCATCGAGCGCCTCCTGAAAAATATCAAGCAGACCAGGATCATCGTCAACTAAAAGGACTTTTAAATGTTCTTTCATTATACTTAGTATAACTAAGATTAGTTTTTACACAATCATTTACCGAAAAAACGTTTAATAAGATCCACACACGACTGATAGCCTGCAGTCACCCCAATTTTAATCAGATCGATTTTTTTGAGCGGGAAATCATAGTCGCGATCCGCAAATGAATGGGTAAGATTCTTAAAAGCACTCTTAACAATAGTTTCTTTAAACATCTCAGTGTCACCGACACTTTCTGGAAGTTGCTTCAAGAGTAAAGATCCTCTGGCGAAGGCCCCAAGTTTATCTGAAACAAAATAATTTTTTTGAACACACCAGGCAACCCAGTCTTCAGCTTTTTTTGATGGGGAGACGGCCATTTCTTCTTTAATGTCTGTGATCAATTTCGCTTTAAGAACTGGATCGTTTGATTGCATTGAAGCAAGTAACCCTTCACTGATAATTTTTGGGGACTTTAAATGCGCTCCTGCACCAAGGAGTAAAAAGGCCCGCTGATCTTCTTTCGTTAAAGTAGATGAAAGTCCAAAATCATAGAGCAGAACTTTAATTTTGTTGTTTTCTTCGATAAGAACAACTCGGAAATTCCCTTGATGAAGATCGGCATTCAAGAAACCTGATTTAAAAAGGGCCTCTTCAAACCACATCCGAATCATTTCTTGAGCAACTATTTTTTTAGTGGCCGCATCTGAAAGGTCCGCAAACTTCACTCCGCCTGTCGCGAATTCTTGAATGTGTAAATTTGATTTTCCTTTTGGAGGTGTATATACGTTGGGCACTTTCATTTCCAACATTTCAAACTTTGGATTAGCGGTCACTTTGACTGACCTGTTATAAATCTCGTAGGCCTTCTTTTGCTTTTCTACAGCGATTTCAAAGTCGACTTCTTCATCTAGAAATTTTTCAACGCTATCAATGAGAGTTGAAATGACTTTAGTGTCTTCAACACCTTCTTCTCTAAAGAGTGCCTCATTATCAGGAACAAATTGGCGGAGAATTTTTATGTCATCTTTACAACGTTGTTCAACACCCGGTTTGCGAAAACGAAGGGCAACTTCTTTTTCAATATTTTCATCCCAAAGTTTAGCTTTATTAACCTGTGCGATGGTTCCTGTCCCAAGCGGTTTGGGTTCCACACTTCTGACTTCAAAGCCACCTTGATCTGATTCGATCACCCTTTTCACAAGATGATACGGAACTTCTTTACCTGAAGATTCTAAAACACTCATGAGTTTGGAGAACTCTCCCCCAACTCCTTTTTCTTTTCCGATTTGCTGAAGAACTTTTCCAAGGCCTGGTCCTGTGTTTTTGAAAATGATTTTCATCACTTCTTCTTCAGGTAGTTTGCCTCCAGCACTAACAAATTCAGAGAGAATTGTTTTGATCACAGAATCATCTACTTTATTGAAATAGTAATCCATGAAGCGAACAACAAGTCTGATCTGGACATTAGTCATATCCACTTGACCACTTTTTGCGATTTCAGATCCTATCTTACGAATTTTTGATTCATGTTTATTAAGTTTCTTTTCAACGAGTCCAACCAGACTATTAATTTTTTCTTTTTCACTTCCTTCATTCGATAACAATTCCTCGATCTCTTCAAATGACGGATGGAGTTCAAATTCTTGTCCCAGAACTTTTGAAACGTTATTACTGTACTCCTGATTTAATCGCTGACGTGACTCTGCATTTAATTCTTTATAAAAAGGTGAAAGCATTTTCATGCCTTCAATCAGATCAACTTTAACCAACGGAGCTGCATGTTTTTGGGCTTCAACATTTAGAAAATCAAGTTCATCTTTTAAGGTCCACAATGGGGCCTTCACAATTTCAGCAAAAACTTTTCCACCTTTTTTCTCTTCACGAATGTTATTTAAAATTAAAGGATAAATTCGATTGAAGTAATTCGTCGCCTCTTTATAAATTTTAATTTTCTCTGTTTCTGATGAGTGAGTTGCAGCGATGAGATACTTCACTAAGTTTTCTTGAAGGACGGCGATTTCACTTTTTCTGGCCTGACTAATTTCACTCTCATAATGAGATCTGAATTCTTCAACCAATTGATCGATTTTTGAGTTCGCAATAACTCTTGAAGCTCCGGACTCCACAGGAGGAGCGAACGAGCATGAGTTTAAAGTGAGAGTGAGAATGAGGGGAATGGTTAAAAGTGTCTTTTTCATAGGTTACTTATCGGATAGGCCCTCTCAAAAATTAGACAGTCCTGAAAGAATTACCCGGTCCTATTCTCCCCCATCCGAAGACAAGCTATTCTTGGTTAACTATGGGAATTTTAAAACAAACGCTCCTTATTTTCTGTTTAATGTTCATGGCCCTGATGGCGGCCCAAAAGTCCCATGCCTTTACCTTTTCAAGCAAGGTCCCAAAGGCACATAAAAAAACACTGATTAAAGACATTGAACGTATGAAGCTTCTCCAGTTTGAGCATTCTGAATCGGAGCGAGATGTTCTTTCTCTTTTGGGTATCGAAGAATTAAATGCAGTTGAACTCGAGCACTGGCTGCAAAAAAGAGTCTCAATCATTATCGATGAAAAGGCCTTTTCACCTCGTAAAATTTTTAAGCAGGAAAATATTCTTGTTCATAAAGAAAATGTGACCTATCCCAATGCTGATATTATTCCTTACTCACTCAACAACCCAGAAGAGGAAACCGCCCAGGAAGATGAAGGCCTCTCTCCATTAGTTGTCATGACAAATGCTGGAGCTTCTATTTATTTGGAAGGAAAAAAGAAAAAACAACTTCTTAAATTCAAATTACCCAATGGACTCTTTAGTACTGAAACGATTGTGGTGAATTCACCTCGAGTTGGCATTCTGCAAATTGGAGAGGGATTATT
>CBIHOP010000235.1:0-5331 GCA_966211385.1 uncultured Bacteriovorax sp. | reverse complement strand
ATCATGCGAGAGCATGGCCACAAATTTTTCCCGCAACTCACGCTCTTCGTTTAAGCGTTGGTGAATCATCTTTTGATCATGAATATCGGTGTTGGCCCCCACCCATTTTAGAACTTTTCCGTTTTTATCTTTGATGGGAACTCCACGAACCAAATGCCAGCGATATTGTCCATCCACTCCTCTTCTGAATCGCTGTTCTAACAGGATATTTCCTCCCGTAGATTTTGCGACTTTTATTGCATCAAATGTAGCTTCAACTTCATCGGGATGTAGTGGTTGTCTAACAGTATCATCCCAGGTTGTTCCGCGAGGAAGATCAAGATATGAGTACCACCAGTCATTGTACCAATCGACATGGAAGTCACTGTCTGCTGTCCAAACAATGATGGGAATGGCATTCGCGATTTCTTGAAAACGTTTATTATCTTCTTCTATTCTCAATCGCGTTTGCACGTGTTCGGTAACGTCCGCAACGATTGCCATAATGCCTTTGATATTTCCATTTAGATCCCGAAAAGGATGGTAACCAAAATTTAAAATTCTGGTGTAAGTTTCTTTTTCCGTCACTATTTTGAAAGGACGTTCTCTTCCAATGTAGGGCTTACCTGTTTTCAAAACTTCATCAAGCAAAGGAATAAAATCATCGGCTTCATGTTTGGAAAAAACTTCTTTCACGGTTTTTCCAACAACTTTTTTTTGCAAAAGCTCTTCGTAGGCAGGATTGGCCAAGGTGTACAAATGCTCTGGTCCAATCAATATGCACATGGGTATTGGCGATTGTTCAAAAAAATCATTTAACTCTTTTTCATGCATTTGATCGATTACGTTGCGATATTTTATGAACTCCGATGAGGCATTTCCGATCCCTCGATGAATTGCATCCAGAATAATTTTCTCAGACAAATCATCCAATCGCTCATTGTCACTTCGGAAGAAATCAAAAAGTGTGCGGGTGAGAATCCTATACTCGATTAAAATATCATTGAGATCATAATGCATATGCGAGGCGCGCTCCCGCCCATGAGCACCTCCGATATTTAAACTTTCAATTAAATTCTCTGAAGTTTTTCCCTCTCTCAATGTAGCGATGAGATTGTCTAAAAAAAATGGAAGACTATCGATGAGACTTTCGCGATCTGTTTTAGTTGAATATAATTCTTTGTGAGCGCGCTCAACAAATTCTGCGATCACTTGATCTTTAATTCGAGTTAATTTATTGGCAGTTTGTTCAGGCGTGAGAGTAAGCATATATTTTAGTGTGCGAGTTCGATGCCATTACTTTATGGTGCACCGTTTCGATGCATCTCCCATTGTGTCGATTCATCAATTCCATTATTTTATCGCCCATGTATAAAAAAAATATTTTCACTCGTCGTCAGATGGTTCGCCTTTGTGTTGCTACTTCCTTCTTAGGTGTTCTCTCTTTTTTCATTGCTAAACTTCTACTCTTATCAATTGCATTTTTCACCAATCTCTTTTGGTTTCAAAAATTGTCATTGCAATCAGTGGAACTCGTGAACATGAATGTGCATGTCACTCATCTCATTATTCCAGTTCTTGGTGGACTCATTGTAGGAGTAATGGCGAAGTACGGAAGTCAGGCGATTCGTGGTCACGGCATTCCTGAGGTCATGGAAAATATTCTAACAAAAGAAAGTAAAATTCCTCGTCGTATGACTTTTTTAAAACCACTATCAGCGGCTATCGCTATTGGTTCAGGTGGACCTTTCGGAGCTGAAGGTCCAATCATTGCGACAGGCAGTGCGGTCGGTGCATGGCTAGGCCGTCATACAAACTTCACCGAGTACGAAAGAAAAATTTTGTTGTCTGCTGGTGCTGCCGCCGGAATGACTTCCATTTTTGGAACTCCACTCTCTGCTGTGTTCATTACAATTGAATTACTTCTTTTTGAATTTAGTGCGAAATCTTTTATTCCTGTCCTACTCGCTGTCTCTACTGCATTTTCGATCAGACTGGCGACAGGACACACCGGAGCTGAATTTCCCATTGGTGATTTCACCGAACATGTGAGTGGAATGAACACGCTCTTTTATTTTTTTGCTGGGGCCATTGCGGGATTGTTTGCCTGTTTTTTTACTAAGATTGTTTTTTTCGTAGAAGATACTTTCGAAAAGCTTCCTCTGCACTGGATGTGGTGGCCTGCTATCGGTGGATTTTTTGTTGGCGCCATTGCATTGATTGAACCGCGAGTACTCGGTGTCGGCTATTCCAACATCACAAACGCTCTTCAGGGAAAATTACTCCTCATTTCGGCAATCACTTTGCTCATTTGGAAGTTTTTAGCATGGGCCATTTCACTCGGCTCAGGAACATCGGGCGGAACACTCGCTCCCCTCCTTACTTTTGGCAGTTCACTCGGAGTTATCATCAGCATCATCGGCCAGCAACTCTTTCCTGAGATCGGTATTGTCACTCAAGTCACTGCACTCGTCTGCATGTCTTCCATGTTTTCAGGAGCGACTCGTGCCGTTCTCACTTCGACAGTTTTCGCCTTAGAAGTTACAGGTGCTCATTTCGGAATTGCTCCGTTATTAATCGGCAACTGCGCGGCCTACCTCATTTCTTCATTCTTCCTGAAAGAAACAATTCTTACAGAAAAAATTGCAAGACGAGGAATCCATGTACCTGATGATTATTTTGCAACGAAAGCTGAAACTCAAACTACTTCGTCGTAACTTTTAATCCGATAATGGAAATCAAAAGAAGGGCGAGAAAAAAAAGTTTTAGCGGCGACGCTGACTCTTGGAAAAGAAAGATCCCGCAGATCGCAGCACCTAAGGCTCCAATTCCTACCCACACGCCATAAGCTGTTCCAATCGGAAGCGTTTGAGTAGCACGCGCGAGCAAAAACATACTAAGCGCAAGAGTGGCGAGGGTAAAAACACTAGGAACAATTTTGGTGAAACCGTCTGTGTACTTCAGGCCGATGGCCCAACAGACTTCGAATAATCCAGCGACAACTAACATGATCCAGGCAGACATAAAACACTCCTTTTAAAAGAGCGTCGTCTTGTCTTAACCGGGTACGGCGCATCTCGTCCGGGATAATTGAATTTTAATAATTTTTTTTTGCTCTGTCATCCTCTCTTCGCTGTTTGCATATTCACCACTTATTTCAAAAATAATTTTAATGGCGATGTATTTGCTTCTCACCAAAGGAGGATTTTATGCAACAAATGACGGCCATGAGTTTAGTTCAACCCTGGGGAGAACTCATCGTAACAGGAAAAAAAAATATCGAAAACCGCAGCTGGAAAACAAAAAAGCGCGGCTATGTAGCGATTCATGCCTCACGATCTAAAGACCGCAAACGTTTCGAACGATGCCGTGAAGAATTTCGTTTATTAGTCGATCCTGAGGATGTGGATTTTGGTGCTGTGATCGGTTTTGCTGAACTGGTAGATATCGTCGATGAAGAAACGGTTCCAAAGAAATCACGAAAATGGTTAGAAGAAGGCAACTACGGTTTTGTGTTTGAAAATGTCGTTCGTTTAGATGAGCCCGTTGAGGTCTTAGGTCATATGGGATTTTGGACATTGGAAGGAGACGCGCTCGAAGAATGTCTGGCGCAACTTCCGAAACGCCAGCGTAAAATTATCGAAGCTAATAAACTTTTTTAAATTCAAGATTGATTCTATTATCGCCTTGAGAAAACCAAATTTGATCGTGATCAATATTGACGTCGAAAACCATCCCTCTTTCCACAAAGTCCTCAATGTTCTGCCCATCTGAAATCGTCAGATGGGTAATATTGAGGTGATCGAAACGCTGAACTTGATCCTCAATCGACTTGAACCAGTTCTCACTATTTTGACCGTTATAAGTGAAAATCGAAACCTCTTTGGCCTTCGAGCACATTTGTCTTAAACGCTTTTCCTCTGGCTGACCAAGCTCTATCCAATGATCAATCGATCCGTCATAATTAATTTTCCAGAGATCAGGCTCGGCATCGGAGCTCAGTCCTTTGGTAAATTCGAGCCCTTCATGACAATGAAGCACAAAGGCCACGAGCCTGTACATCATTCTGAGGTCTGTCTCGGACGGATGTTTCGCGATCGTTAAATTGTAATCTTCATAGTGATGAATATTAAGATTTGCGACTGAAAGTTTAACTTTGAATATTGTAGATTTGAGTGCCATTCGTGGCAGTCTACAGGACAAGTGACATTTTGTCCCTAGTCCCACAATGTTCACTAAATCAAAAACTTTCTTACAATGGGCACCTTTTCGTAACGTGGGAACCTTCAGCGCTAGAAAATGAAAGTGAAATTCAGGTACAAGAAATCTTGTCGCAATCAAGGGGGGACATTCGTGGTAGCAAAAATTTTAATTCTTTCAACACTCTTTCTCGCAACAGAAGCTTTCTCACAAGCAACAATCGAAACGTCATTAGACGGCGATTCGCAAATCCTCGATTACATCGCCAAGCACTTCTCTGGTTCCTATCACGGAGAACTTTATGGAGTTCGTAGAAATGCTTTAAGCGAAGACAGCTCTGAGAAAGAAATCAAAGATTTTAGAATTATGCATAACCCGACTCTCATTTATAAACCGATTGAGAATTGGCAACTTCTCTCATCAGTTGAATTCAAATTCAGTGACCAGGAAGCATCCGTTTCAGGTGCAGGCTACCCAAATGGCTTCTACCGTGCCCTCTTTACACTTACTCGCAAAAACATTCTTACAGAAGCTGATCACGGTGTGAAATTAGACGCTGGTATCGGCCGTCGCCAATTCGCAACGGGTTCGGCCCAAGGCCTTGAAGGAGAACGCACCCTCACTTCATATGGTAACAACCGCGTGTTCGCCACAGTTTCAAAAAACATCGGCAACACAAGCCTCTCACTCTTCTCGCAATACCTGCACAACGACATCAAAAAAACGACAAAATCTCAATGGAAACACTCAGCAGAGTTCATCCCATCTGTGAACGTACAAATCACCGATAAACTTTCATACTTCTGGAATGACGACATCATCCTCAACACTGCGAAGACTGAAGACACAGATTCTCCAACTTCGATCACGCATGAAATGAACGTGGGATACGTTACTTACCAATGGAATGACAAAATCAGCACATACTACCAGTTGAAATACTACCACAACGAGGGCTTTGCCCGCGGCTTCCAATCAAAAGAAGATTTATTCGAGCACTACACAGGCCTCACATACGCTTTCACAGCAAAAAACTCATTAACGTTTGAAGTGGGCAGCGAACTAGCCGCCGCACGCGACGGACGCGACGTTTTCTCAAAGAAAGTAGGCCTCCCAGAACTCGCTCTTTACGTAGATCTCGCGATCTAAAAA
>CBIHOP010000234.1:0-5345 GCA_966211385.1 uncultured Bacteriovorax sp. | reverse complement strand
TAATGAGTTGAAATTCTCTGAAATCAGATTTGGTAGCAAAATTATCGTTAATTAAACTCATCCAGGTATCCACCGATTTTTTTGCCTGCTCTGGAGTAAAGCCGGCCTTTTCCAATTCGTCAGTAAATCTTATTACGTTGATCATAACATCTCCTTATTGCTTTATTAAAAATAAGGAGGTTGCAGAACCTATCAAAAACCGGACAAATTTGAGCTCGTGTAATTACATCAGCAAAAAAGACTAAAAACGCAAATTCAGACCCAATGAAGGCTGTAATTCATAATCTTTAAGATTGGGATCATCTGTTGGAGTATAAGTGGCCAGCAGATCAGCTGAAAGAGAGAAATATTGAAGCAATTTTATTTCCAAACCTGTACCTACATAGGGTTGAACTTTGCTCGATTTCTTTGTAGTTGCAGTGAGGCCATTTACCGTTTCAGTGTGTTCATTCTTACGTCCCTGAGCTCCACCTCTGATATAGTATCCAAGAAAACTGCCGGCATTAAAACTTCCTCGAAGACCAACTCTCAATTTATCTTCGGCATCTTCATACTTTGTAGTGCCAATCACTTCATCATCTTCTGCATGTGTATATTCAACCTCTAATGCAGAAATAGGAAATTTATAAACAGCGCGAGCACCTAGAATTGTTCTCGTTTCCATCCTTGATGTTGGGTAAATTTTTTGTACGCGTTCAACTCCAACAATAGGAGTGATTGTTAATCTTCCGGCTACAGACTGAGCGAAAGATGAAAATGGCAGTAGAAGTGCAGTTGCTAATAAAATTTTTTTCATAAATTAATCTCCTATAGCTGAGAATAAATTTTTTCTAATCCATTGATCATTGAGCGAAGAGAAAATTTTTCTGAAACTCTCATTCGAGCTTTATTGATTATGGCACCTAAATCATATTGCCCCTGAAAGGCCTTTTCAAAAATTGCGACATATTGATCGACACTGTTGTCAGCACTAATCAACCCCGTGTCTGATGTTACAACTTCCTTCAAACCACCAACTTGAGAACTAATGACTGGAACTCCAATCGCCATCGCTTCAACTGGCACATAACCAAAGGATTCAAAACGAGAAGGATGAACGACAAAATCGTATTTCATCATCGAGTTTTCTACATCGCCTGAATAATTATAGAGAGTGATCTCGTGCTTTAGATCTAATTTTGCAATCAGCGATTTTAGCTCTTCATAGAACTCACCTTCGCCGTAAATGTCGTATTGGAAAGGAATCTTTTTGTCTTTTAAAATTCTACAAGCATTAATAACGATGTCATGACCTTTCAAATGACGATAAAGACCAAAACTAGCCAGTTTCAGTTTTGTACCTGGAGTATACGGTGCTTTGGGAGAAAATTCTTTTAGGGCCACTCCGTTCAGATTCACAATCGCTTTAAACTTTGGATCGTGAACATTTTGGGCGAACATCGATTTTGAGTATTCAGATTCAAAAACAAAAAGATCTGTAAGTGGACTTAGAACCTTTTCAATAAAATCATAGAGAGCATTTTTCAGTTTTCCATGAACTCTATGAAGGCTTCCACCATGAGGAGTATAGACACTTTTTGCTCTTAAAGGAATTTTAAGTAAACGAGCATACAATCCGCCCTTAGCACCATGCCCGTGTAGAATATCGATCTTTCTTTTTCTAAGATGAAGAAAGATCTGAAGCAAAATTGTTAAATCTTTCATTGATGGTTTTTCTTCAATGGGAAGATTGATAAATTCAACGTTATAAGATTGTTGAAGATAATTAATATCGATGTCAGCTTCATTGAAATTTGAAATAAACAATGAAGTGAATTTTGTGCGATCAATATTCTCTAATATATCAACGACGTGTTTTCGGATTCCCCCTGCAGGTGAACGTAGAATCTGGAGAACAGTTTTCATGCAGGCTGCCTCTTAAGCAAGGTGAGTAATTTAATTCCCAGAATGCTCACGCCAAACTTCAAATGCCATTTCGATTGAAACATTTTTCTTAGAACTAATATCAAATCGAATGGTTGCTCTACCGGATACGGATTCGACTGTTTATTGCGAATAATATTCAAACTTCTCAACGCCTGATCTTTGAGCATCAGAAATTTATAATCATCTTCAACTGCTGAATCACGGTACTGATCAAGCACTAAGAAAAGATCATGTTTTGTTATTCTTTTTTTGGCGATTCTAAAACTATGGCTTGCTTCAGCGACTCGGTAATTTATGAGTGGTTCTGGAATCGCGATGAGTGCACCAAGCGAAGCCAATCTCATCCAGACATCAAGATCTGCTGATGATTTATATTGTTGCCCATTCCATGTTTTAATTTTCTCGCGATAAATATCTGATCTCGCCATGACTGATGGACATGTAATAAAATTTCCATAACGGTAAACGAGCTTTTTGAGATTTTGCAGATTGAGCTTTGATTCTTGCAGAAGTTCATGAGGCTTAAATCGCTCACCTATGATCATCCCTTCTCCATCAATCTCATTGGCATGACAAAAACTAGCAACTGCGTCTGGTTTATTATCCAGGCTCTCCACAGATCTTTTTATATAATCTTGATGGTAGATATCATCAGCATGAACAATGGCACAGTAGTCGCCTTCTGCAGCTTGCAGACATAGTGTGAAGTTTCCCTCAGCCCCAACATTTTTTTCGTTAATAATCAATTCGATAGTCGGATTTTTTTGGGCAATATTTTTTACAATTTCAACAGAGCGATCCGTGGATTGATTGTCGAAGATTTTAATTTTAGAAGCCGGATATGTTTGAGCTAAAAGCGAATCTAATGTTGCTGCGATGGTTGTTTCGCCATTATAGAGCGGAATGCAGAGGCAGACTTTCTTCATGCTAGTTCCCGCGCTTTATATGATTTGAACAACAATGCGAGCAAATACAATCCATAAGCCATTGCGATAGCGAGCGAGACAGGCAGGCTTTGGCTCATATTTTTGAATAACATTGCAGATAAAAATACACATCCAAAAAGCACACTTGATATTAGATGACCAAACGAGATTTTTAGATTTAAAATTTTCTGAACATTTTTCCATAAAAGTGAAACTGCTATAAGCTGTCCAACCATTAATACGATCGGTGTCCATTCAACCCATTGCGGTTGATGACTGATGATGAGAATGGAAATTATGGTAAACGCTCCACCACTTAAATAAGGAATGATAGCTTTATCAGTTTTCATTTCTGATTGTGTGGCTATGTTAAAAATATTTCCTGTCATCCTGAATATTTCCACCAGTGCACCAAGCGCTAGAAATTTAGAAGCATTAGCGAATTTAATGTCGGCTAAAATCCGCATAATAAAAGGAGACAGTCCAATCATAAAAAAAGTCACATAAATATACGAAGGCATGACTTTATCAAATAGAGCGCTCCAAGCTTTTGCCTTATCAGCTGTCGGAACACTTATCTGTTTATAAAAATCCGGAAAAAATAGTTGGTGGAATAGATACTCGACAGCTACGCAAAGTGAAGTAGCTAAACCTAAACCAAACGCTAGCTCTCCCAATTGAATCGAGTCGACATGACCTTTATAAAAAAAGCGAAATGATTGAGCAAGAACCCAGACAGCTAAATTAGTAACAACAATCGGTGAAGCGAATTTCCACACGCGCTCTAAACTCTCACCTCTCAGCGATGACTGACTTGATGTTTGAGAAACTTTTTTCGGAATAAAAAACATTCCAATCAATGCAAAAACTGAAAATCCTATTGCTTGACCTATGAGCCAGTAAAGTGGCTGTGATGGATGTAGTTTAACAAGGTAGTAAGAAAATCCAAGACCAATTAAACTTGTGAGAAAACTCAAAACCACAAATCTTGTATACTGTCCCAGTAAATTCAGGGCCGGAATGATTGTTCCATTGTATGAACTGGAAAAGACGTAAAAGACTAACGTTGTGAGCACCATCCATGGACTGCTTAAGTTAACATTCAACTTTTCATCGAAAATAAAAAGAAAAGGAATGGTGAGTATACTTCCGGCCAACAGGACAGCCGTGAATATTTTTAAATTTCGATTTAAAACTCCATGCTCTTGCCAAGAGTGAAGCATGCGATTGGCATACATACCTAGCGGATTCGCGAAAATGAGTCCAAACCCGGCTGAGATCGAAAGTAGGAAATAATAAATACCCATGTCCTCTACAGAAAGGACGAAACTCAGCACTCTATAAGTGATGAACATAATCGCCATTTGCGCGACTCTTCCTAAGGTGATGATAAAGAGTTTTTTATTTTTCAAAGATATTCCTGATAATATTTTCAGCAAAAAATTCGTCTGAGAAAACAGAGAATCTTTCACTGTTTAAAAAATCATTAATATTGTTTTGATATTGAAGATAATTTTCTTCACTCATATTTGTTAGGAACGTAAATAGTTCTTCATGTGTTTTAAATCGACGTCGATCGATGAAACAATTTTCTGGGATGAATTTCGTACTATTATCAGGCCCCCAGTAAACAGGAACACAACCAGCAAAAAAACAGTCAAAGATTTTTTCCGTAATATAGCCGTTGATCTCTTTGGCGTTTTCATAACAAATAGCGAATTTATATTTTTGGAGTGCTTCATGCTTCGAGGCTACTTTGCCTTTAAAACAAACACTGTCATTCTTTGGAATAAAATTTAGTAGTTTTAGCTTTCTAAAAACTTTTTGCCAGCGCAAATCCCATTTGAAATCCCAACCCACTCCATAATAATCGAATTTGCTAGGGTGATTTTTTTCAAACCACTTTATTGTTTTCACTCTCTCTCTATAAAGCTCTTTGGGATGCGAACTGGTTTTATTTCCAGAGATAAGTGTCGCAAGCTTTTTTCTTTTGTCCAAACCGGGTGCAGTTATCTTAAGGGAGTTCGGAAAATTAAACTTGATGTACTTTGTTCCATCAATCAAATCATCGTTCCAAGTAAAGATTTTTTTAAATGACTTATGTTTTTCACGATCCCAATTATCCGGCCTGATCAACTCTGATTCAAAAATAAGAAGATATGAATTCTCTTTTTTTATCCCCAATGAAAATGGCTTCGGCATTTCATTATAGAGAATGATTTCAGATTCAGAAGGACTATGGAGATCATGAGTTTTGAGATCGTATCCTTTATCAGCAAACTTCTGCTTCAATAGAAAAAAAGGGTACAAACAATTATCTCGATTCAAAACAGGATTTGAAAGATCGAATAATCGGTCTTGCATGTAATCTTTAGTGACAACAATTGAAGCTTTTTTCACTATGCTTTCTCTCGTTTCGTAAATTCATTAAGAACGTGCTCGATCTGCGATTTATAAGTAAACCCTTGGCGTGCTTTCTTCATTCCTTCATCG
>CBIHOP010000233.1:0-5368 GCA_966211385.1 uncultured Bacteriovorax sp. | reverse complement strand
TCGCATAAAATGTTCCGTTGGCCCCTTGACTGAAATTTGTATAGACCTGTCCGTTGTGAACAACACCTGTTACTTGGCCATTTGAATCTTTTAAAACATTATGAAATTTATTTCCCGTTTGGCTCGATTCAAGAGTTTGGTATTGTTCATATGGTGCCGAACGCAAGGCTTTATCTGCTGGACTTGAATTAGCATTTGCTTGAGAGATTTCCGGTGTGTCGACGACAGTTGCATCAGGCGCTGTATAGGCAGAAGGATTGTTACCACCAGTAGCAGCAGTGCCAGCAGCTGCAGCTGTGGCTTCAGGAGTAGGTGCCGCTTTCGCTGTTTCAGGAGCAGGAGCATTAGGTTGTGGTTTAGGATCTGCATTCGCAGTGGCCGCACCATCTGCTTCTTTAGCTCCTTCATTAACTGGTTTTTCAGGTTCTTTTTTCCAGCAAGAGGCATTCGTAAAACTCTCATACCCTGCAGCTACGGCCGCGGCTGCATAACCAATCATGAGAAGCATTTGGCGCTTCTTTTCCTGGCCTGCGATTTTTTTAACCGTTTGTTGTTCTTCTTTTAAGTAGTGCATGGCCCTTACTTGAGCATCGTAGGGACTTGTAGCACTGTCGATTTGATATTTGTCTTGAAGTGATTTTAATTTTTTCTTCGTTTGGATTTTCATCCAGATGTCAGTAGCGAGACCACCTAGCGAAGTCACACCCATAATTGATTTCGACATACATGAGCTACCAGCTTTTTTCGAAGCAAACATGGAAATGAGAGAAACAACGGAAGTCGCAGCATTGATCATGGTAGAGCGTGATTGCAGACTGGAAACTTTTCCGGCAGCTTCTTCTGGATTATCAGTTACACCTGTCTTCTGAGTTGCTAATTGCATGTGACAAGCTTTGCGAGCAGCAAGATCTTCAAGTTTGTTACAATTCTGAGCATCGTGACGTTCTTGTCGAGCTTGTGCTTTCCCCACACAGCGATTTAATGTACTCGACCATTCCATAGCTGTATTTTTTGAACAAGAATCTTTCTGTGCTGTGAGTGGATCTGTCGAAGTCGTTGTCGTCGCAACTGGAGTTGTTGCATTCGTTGTTGTCGAAGCAGCAGGCGTAGAAGTACTAGTCGATGTTGACGTCGATGATGTTGCTGATGTCGTTGCAGACGCAGGAGTATTCACCGATGATGTTTGGGCAAAAGAAGTCGACAGCACTGACAGTGCAAGAATAAAGGTTGTAATGGCCTTTAGAGCTCTCATGCTTTTATTATAGGTTTCCTGTTTGTTCACACTTTTATTTTTCGGGTTTTATTTGCTCAGGCCTTAAATATTAATGCTTAAGGAGTGCACTTATTAAACTTCCTATGACTTAAAAAGTAGGCAGTTTTCAGTCTTTATGTTAAATCTGCCCCCATGAAAATCATTACCCTCATATTAATTACGGCTTTATTCTGGACTAGTTCTCTTTTTGGTTTCGACACCAAAGATTTAAGAAGCGGGGACGTCCTTCTTCTTTCGTTACATTGTTATGAATGCCGAATGATTGAATCGGAAACAGAATCGCTTTTTTCTCATTCAGGTGTTGTTGTACTTAATGAACAAAATGAATTGAGAGTAGCGCAGTCATTGGGGCGAGTTGCTCTTTACACAATCAAAGATTTTACAAAAAACATCACTCCGGGAACATACGTGCATGTATATCGAGCGAAAGAATTCAAAAATCTTTCTCCACGAAAAAAAACTGAGCTTTCTTTTACAATGTTAGATGTTTTTAATGAACAATTTGCGGGTGCTCCTTTTGATTCAAAATATATCTGGAACAACACAAACGCAGATGGAAAAGAACTTCTTTACTGTTCTGAATTCATCGCAAAATTTCTTGATACTTTTTTGAAAGAAAAAACTAATCTTTCTATCATTAGCTATTCAAAACATTATGACTATTGGTTAAAGTATTTCAAAGGCCAAGTGCCAATGAATGAGTTGGGGAATTCTCCAGCATCTTTTTCCAGGGATCATCGTTTTGAATTCATCGGAAAATTCTGAAGTTTTTAATAGCCTCGTCGATTTTTTTCAAAAAAATATTCGCAGTCGACTGTCTTCTGATCATGTTCGGATTTTGGAATTAGGTAGCGGAGTTCGCTCGCAATTTGCGGACATTTCTTTGCCACATGCAAGCATTCTCGCCATTGATAGAGATGAAAGAAAATGTGAGTTTGCCGAAGCTGTTTCAGGTGTTACTTACATGTGCGCAGACATTTCAGCTGAATCGTTTCTAGACTCAATTCAGAATGAAAAATTTGATCTTGTTTTTGACAGTCATTGCATACACTGTATTGTTGAACCGGCAGAAAGAGCGTGGAGTTTTCACAATATAAAGGCATCATTAAAAGATGAAGGTTTGTTTTGTGCTGAGATGATGATTCAATCAAAACGCAAAGAACTGGATGTCATTGAAAGACATGTCCCTCATGCACGAGAATTAGAAGAAGAATTAATTGCAGCTGGATTTCGTTTAAAATTTTTTTCAGTAAGTAGAAATTTATCTTTTGAACTTAATACGGAACAAGGATTGAATTGTGATCTCGTAAGAATGATCGCCACAAAATAAAAGACCCGCAAAACTTGCGGGCCCTTCACACAACAACAAACACTATCCTTTCGGAGGATTTTGGGGTTGGCGCCCCAAACTTAGTTATAATCCTTTGGATTCGGTCTTTTCTCAACAATTCTCGCTTTTGTCAACTTACCCACAATCACCTCAGTAACTTCTTCAGGGTAGATGATTTCATCAGCGATTTCGATGTTCGCATCTGACTCTAGTGATTCTAGCACTTTAGTGCTGTCTTCGGAACTTAAATTCTTAAAAATCTTTCCAGTGCTCGTCTTTAAAGAAACGATTTGGTGACCTTTAAGTGCTGGTGCTGCCTGCACCGCGAAACTTAAGAAAAGCATGCAAAAAATGATGAGTCCCTTCATAAATGACCTCCTGTTTAATCGATCTAATCCTTGATCGTGATTCTCGGAGTTCTGTAATACAGGGATCGTGCCAAATGTTGTGTTGAGTTAACTAGTCAGAACTAGGCTTGATGCCTGAGCGATATGGTGTCACATTGTGTAGTGTCATCATTTCGTTCTAAAAGAGCGGGCCACACTGACACTGCCAATTGGCCCCACACTTTACTTAATGACAGAAAGACAGAGATCTTGGGCCTCTATCTTTTGGGCGATCTCTTCCGAAGTGAAACTTTTGATCTTTTCAGAGACGAGGTCAAAGAGTTGATTGTCGCTATGATGAAAACGATCCAAAGTCGTTTTCAGTTCAAAGACATCGCAGAACCCTTTCCAGAATTTTTCTTCCACGGCCGCAAGGGCGACATATTTTTTATCTTTCGTTTGATAAAGGCTATAGCAGGGATAGATCCCATTATGCAGAAATTTTGTTCTTCCTTCTGCGCGATCTTTTTCCGGCCAGAAAATTCCCAGAACTTCTTCTGTGACTTGATCGAGATAGGTTTTAATAAACTGAGTCTCAAGCGTTTTCATCGAACGAACAAATCCAGCAAGAAGATCTGTGGCGCCTTTGTGGCCAAAACTTATCCCCGCAATCGGAAGAAAAGGAGGATCAATGATGGCATCGTTTTTATTGGCCACATAAAGCGAAAGAAGACCAGTGGCGGCCATGGCATTCAGATCATGCATTGATTTTTTTTCATGCTGACTGGCCAGAAGTTCAATCACAACAAATGGGCGTGAAAATTTTAAATCGTTATCTGTGAGTTTAAGTTTTTCTCTCGTTTTAGGAGGAAGACCCATGATGACGGCATCGGCGCCGACGACTAAATCATAAATTGTTTTTTGATCACTGGCCGAATTGAAATCGAAACGCTGAATCGTTTTGCCCGCATTTAAATTTTCATACCATGAAGTAAAGCTCTTATCGAACTGAGCAAAGAGCCCTGATAAGAATGGATCTTTGAATTCATGATCTTCAATCTTGATGACTTCAGCACCTAGGTCCGACAGTATCCTGCCGCACAGTGGACCCGGCAAACGATGGCTGAGATCAATTATTTTCATTCCAGAGAGGGGTTTTGAACTCATGCTAATGTTCCTTCTTCCGTTTGAGCAGGAGTTAATGTCTTCATGAAAGAATCAATTCCTTTTCCTTGAATTTCACAAGCACTCAATGTGCAAATCTCATATGAGTCATCTGTGACGTCACGATAATCAAGAACAAAACGAGTGAGGAAGTAAGGAATGAATTTCAAGAATTCTTCTTTTTGAATCCAAGTGCGTGGAAGTTTCATCACGCGCATAACATGATCTGGATAGGTGAGAGCACGCAAGGCTTCTCCACCACTGACAGGATTCACTTTCAACACAGTCTGTGCCATGTTCTCAGAAAGTGCTTTTATTTTTTCAAGATATTGATGATCTGCAAAGAGTACAGAAGCTCTTCTCATGAGCAGAAGATAAGTGGCCGCTGGTGATTTAAATGACCCATCAAAGAAATTATATTCCTGGTTAGGATAAGCATGAACACTCTCGGCACTCTTGGCACGCGTGAGGAGTCTGTCGTTATCCAGGAATTCATTTGTAATAAAGTTGAGAGCATCTTTTAAATTTTGTTTGAAAATATCATTGGCAGAAATTTCATAGAGTCGCATTTGGGCTTCAGCGAAAGCGACAAAGTCTTCTAAAATGGGAATCGATTGCTCTTGAGTTGTTGTATGTTTCATCTTCATACCGTTTGCTTCCACGGTGATGAATGTTTTGAAAATTCCCTCGATAACTTGATTAAGAAGAGTTGTCGCCATTCTTCGAACAACATCCACTTGGGTATATTGAACAACATCAACGAGAGCTGTGAGCATCTGGAAGTTCCAGCTTGCAACGCCTTTGTTGTCTGTCATAGGAGGCATGCGATCTTTGCGTTCATTGAGAATCGCGCGACGAACTTTGCGGATGATATCCCAATTTTCTTGTTGATAATATTCTTCGCGGTGATCAGGACTCAGTGATATGACATTGAGGTTATGTTCAAAATTTCCACTGTCCGTAATTTGAAACCATTTTTTAATTTGATCAGCATTTTTCGCAAGAGTTTCTTGTTCATCATCATGCTTATTGAGTGCATCTTCAAATTCAGCGATGGAGAACGTAAAAAATAATCCTTCTACGCCGTCGCTATCAGCATCTTGAGCTGAGAAGAAGTGACGTTTTCCATCGACATCTTCTGAAAGCATTTCATTGTCGAGGTAATCAAGAGTGTTGATGATAGCATCAAAAACGAGTGGAGTAGGATGAATCAGGCTGAGCTTCGTTAAAGTTTTTAAGAAACCGGCCTGGTCATAGAGCATTTTTTCGAAATGT